>CAZJYH010000286.1:1356-6466 GCA_964549365.1 uncultured Alphaproteobacteria bacterium | reverse complement strand
GAAGAGCGTGGTGATGGAGGAGAAGCGCCAGAGCACGGACGATGTTCCCTACGGCGACTCGATGATCCTGATGCGCGCCATGTCGTACAACCCGCTGCATCCGTACAGCTGGGAGACGATCGGCTCGATGGAGGATATCCGCGCGGCCGGCCTTGACGACGTGCGCGCCTTCTATCAGCGCTATTACGTGCCGTCGAACGCCACGCTGGTGATCGCGGGGGACTTCGACCCGGCCGAGGCGCGCAGGCTGGTGGAGGGGTACTTCGGGCCGATCGCGTCCGGCGAGCCCGCCTCCCCGATTCACACCGATCCGGCGTGGGAGCTGCGCGGCCGCCGCGTGGTGCATCGCCAGAACATCATCCCCTTCAACGCGGTCTTCCTCGGTTATCACGTTCCGTCGATCTACAGCCGCGACGTGCCGGCGCTCGAGCTGCTGGCCTCGATGCTCACCGAAGGGGAGAGCTCGCGCCTGTATCGCTCGTTGGAATACACGCAGCAGATCGCGTCGGAGGCGGAGTGCTTCATCGACGACGGCGAGATCGGGAGCATGTTCTACGTCTACGCGGTGGCGCAACACGGCCGCGTGACCCCCGTGAAGCTGGAGGCCGCGCTGCGCCACGAGATCGAACGCTTCGCGGCCGACGGTCTGCAGCCGCGCGAGCTGGAGAAGGTGAAGAACCGCAAGGTGACGCGCGTGGTGCACGCGCTGCAGTCGGTCTCCAACCGCGCCGAGCGGCTGGCGTATTTCACGGCGCTCTACGGCGATCCGGGGCTTGCCTTCCGCGAGGCGGACCTGTACGCGTCGGTGACCGAGGATGACGTGATGCGCGTTGCCCGCGAGTATCTGGCCCACAGCGAACCGAACGTGATCGAGTACATGAAGGGATAACGCGGCGTCCGCGGATCGGCCGCCGGGCCGGGAACGTGACGGCGGGAAGCGCGAAGGCGGCCGGCCGACGGGTTCCCGGAGCCGACGACAACAACAACCAACGAACACTCTCCCTGATGGCGCCGATAGATCGTACCCGTCCTCCTGAACCCGGCAAGCCGAGTCGCGTAACGTTTCCGAGTTTCCGTCGGGAGCGCCTGCGCAACGGCATCCCGTTGTACATCGTGGAGAACCACGCGCAGTCCTACGTGTCGTTGCAGCTCGTTGTGCGCAGCGGCGCGTCGAGCGACGGCGCGATCTCCGGCCTTGCCGACTTCACCAGCAATCTGCTGCTCAGCGGTGCCGGCGAGCGCGATGCGCAGTTGCTGGCCGAGGAGATCGACTTCCTCGGCGCAACGCTCGACGCCGGCGCCGGGCGCGATGAGACCACGGTGAGCCTCGGCGTGCTCACGAGCTTTCTTCCGCAGGCGCTCGAGCTGATGGCCGACGTGGTGCTGCGCCCGACGTTCCCGGCCGACGAGGTGCAGCGCGAACGCAAGCACGCGGTTGCTTCGCTGAAGCAGAATCGATCGGACCCGGCATATCTCGCCGGGGTGCAGTTCCGTCGTGAGCTGTACGGGTCGGGCCCGTACGGATCGGAGATCGACGGCACCGAGGAATCCCTGAAGCGCATCACGCGCGAGGATTGCTTCCGGTTCCATCAAACACATTTCACGGCGGGGAACGCCTTCTTCGTCGCCGCCGGCGATGTTGACGTGCCGGAGTTCACGGCGCTGCTGGAGCGATACTTCGGTGAGTGGGAGGGGGCCGCGCCGCCGGCTCCGGCGCCGGTGATTCCGGAGGAACCCGCCGGCGTTCGCGTGGTGGTGGTGAACCGGCCGGGCTCGGTGCAGTCGGCGATGCGCGTCGGGCGCGTGGTGCTCGAGCGTCGGAATCCGGACTACGTGCCGCTGGTGATCATCAACACGCTCTTCGGCGGATACTTCAACAGCCGCATCAACAACAACCTGCGCGAACGCAACGGCTACACGTACGGCGCGCGCTCCGGCGTGGACTCGTTGAAGCACCGCGGCGCGTTCTACGTTGCCGCCTCGGTCGGCACCGCCGTCACCGAGCCGGCGATCGCCGAGATCTTCAACGAGCTGCGCGCGATCACCTCCGAGCCGGTGGCCGAGGAGGAGCTGACGATGGTGAAGAACTACATCGTCGGCTCGCAGGCGCTGCAGACCGAGACGCCCGGACAGGTTGCCAGCTTCGTTCGCGCCGTCGCGTTGTACGATCTTCCCGACGACTACTACCAGCGTTTCCCCGACATGGTGCGCGCGCTGGATCGCGAGCAGCTGCTCGACGTCGCGCGTCGGTATCTCGATCCCGATTCGATGACCGTTGTGGTTGCCGGCGATGCGGCCGCGGTGGCCGAAGGGCTGGCCCGTTTTGCTCCGGTGAAGATCGTGAACGACCGTGGCGTGGCCGGCGCGGCGACGCCGTAGGGTGTGCCGAGCCGTTGCCGGTTACCCGTTGCGGGGGAGCTCCGCAACAACGGTGCCCGTCGCGGGGTCAACCCCGCGACAACATGCGGGGTAGCTCCGCGACAACGGTGCCCGTCGCGGGGTCAACCCCGCGACAACATGCTGCCCGTCGCGGGGTCAACCCCGCGACAACATGCGGGGTAGCTCCGCGACAACATGGTCCGGCTGTACCGGAGCACCAGTGCTCGCCGATCCTGCGCCGTTCGTGGAGTGAACTCCGTGGCGACATTTCTGCAACAGCACCCGAAGAGAACATGAGTACCGACATCGGAGACGGGATGCGGCCGCGCGGAGGCCGGCTCGGCTCGCCGACGGTCTTCGCGCTCGCGGCGTTCGTGGTGGTGATCGGTGGGCATCTCGCGATCGGTTCCCTGGTGCTGCGGGCGCCGGCTCCCTTCGCGAATCGGCTCGCCTACCAGGCCACCGAAGTTGTGCTGCGGCTTGCCGTGATCCTCCTTCCCACGCTTCTGCTGGCGCGCTATCAGGTGCTTCCGGTGCGGGAACTCTTCCGCCTGCGTCCGGCATCCATCAAACTCTGCGCGGCCGTGGCGATCGCCTCGATCGCGTTGTGGTTTCTTCTTTCGATGCTGCTGCTCGGCATCGAGCTGTCGATTCCGGGCGCATGGCATTCCGCGTTCATGGCCGAGCGTGCGCGCATGGTCGACACGTACGGCCGCATGCTGTACTGGCAAACGCCGGTGGAGCTCGCGTCCGCGCTGCTACTGGCCGCGGTGGTGGTTCCCGTTGCCGAGGAGTTTCTGTTCCGCGGCCTTATTCAGCGATCCTTGGAGCGGAGATTGCGCCCGGCCGCGGCCGTGATCGCCACGAGCACCCTCTTCGCCGCGATCCACATGCAGATCTTCGGCGGGGCGGCGGTCTTCATCATCGGCGCCTATCTCGGCGTTGTTGCGTCGAGAACGCAAAGCATCGTCCCGAGTATCATCGCGCACGCCGTGATGAATGGGATGGCCGTGGCGGTGCTGCCGGTCACGGTCTCCTTCGATCGCGCCGCGCACACAGTGGACGATCTCCTCGGCCTTGCGCCATGGATTGCCGTGGCGTTCGCGATTATTTTCTTCTCCATCCGTTGGATTTACCGCACGACCGCAGGGGCGTCCCCGGCGTCAGAGGCACAATGAACCAGTTGTTATCGCTTCCCATCGTCACGTTGAAGCCGCGCGAGGAGCGGCGCCTCCGCCACGGGCATTCGTGGGTGTTCAGCAATGAGATCGCGCGCGTCGATTCGAGCGCGGGACCGGGAGACCTGGTATGCATCAACGCGGCGCACGGCGTGCCGCTCGGCGTCGGGATCTACAACCCGCATTCGCTCATCGCCGTCCGGCGCACCAGCAATGCCCTGGAACCGTTGGACATCGACTGGTTCCGTTCCCGCATCCGCGGCGCGCTCGCGCTGCGAACGAGGCTCTACGGCGGCGAGCCCACCTACCGGCTGTTGCACTCGGAGTCCGACGGCGTGCCGGGCGTTATCGTGGACCGCTTCAGCGGGGTGCTCACCGTGCAGATCGCCGCGCTCGGCATGGAGCAGCGTCGGGAGATGTTGTACGATGCGTTGATGGAGATCGAAGGGGTGGCGGGCATCGTGGAGCGGAACGATCATCCGCTGCGCGCGCTTGAAGGGTTGCCTTCGCGTGTCGGGCTGGTGCGCGGGACGGCCGATCCGCAGATCATCGGCGACGGCGTGCTCCGCTATCACGTCGATCCGTTGGGAGGACAGAAGACCGGGTTCTATCTCGATCAGCGCCAGAACCGGATCGCGATGCGTCCGTTCATGAAGGGGGCACGCGTGCTCGATCTGTTCAGCAACAACGGCGGCTTCGCGCTGCACGCCGCGCACGCGGGCGCCTCGCGCGTGGTGGCGATCGACAGCTCGGGGGCCGCGATCGCGGAGATCGCCGCCAACCGCGAGCTGAACAACCTGGGTCCGATCGAGGCGCGCGTGGGCGATGTCTTCAGCGAGATCATCGCGATGCGCGAAACCGTGGAGCTGTTCGACGTGATCATCGTCGATCCGCCGCCGCTCGCGCGATCGAAGAAGCACGTGGCGGCCGCGCGCAAGAAGTACGTGGAACTCTTCAGCGGCGCGCTCGGCCTGCTGGTTCCCGGAGGCGTGCTCTTCCTGGCGAGCTGTTCGCACCACGTCACGCGCGACACGTTCATGGAGATGGTGCGCGAGGCGCTTGTGCGGGCGCGTCGCAACGGCATGATCCTCGCCGAGTGCGGCGCGGCGCCGGACCACCCCGTGCATCCCGCGATGCCGGAGACGGGGTATCTCCACGGCGCGATTCTCGCCGTGATGCGTTGAGCGCGAAGCGTTAGGCGTTCAGTGTGAAGCGCTCAGGGTGATGCGTGAAGCGTTTCAAATTCCAAGTTCCAAGTGACAAGATGCGAGGCGGTGACTCTCCGCCCGCTTCTTCACGAGCGTCCCACATCCAACAACCGCAAAGACACAAAGGGCGCGAAGTCACCGCACACCCGCCACCAACGTCCATGCACAACGCTCCACGCTGAACGCGTAACGCTATTCACAATTTGATTGTCGGCGCTGGACTATATTCGCAGTCCATCTCGCAAACCGGACGTTCAATTATGCTCGATCTCAAGTTCATTCGCGAAAACCTCGACCGCGTCAAGGAGAACATCACGCTGCGCGGCGTGAAGAATGCCGACGCCG
>CAZJYH010000286.1:0-1346 GCA_964549365.1 uncultured Alphaproteobacteria bacterium | reverse complement strand
AGGCGCTGGAGCGATTGCGCGCCGAGCGGAACGAGACGGCGCAGAAGATGAAGGCGAAGCTGGAGGCGGACGAGCGCTCGGCGTTGATCGATCGCGGGCGCGTGCTGAAGGAGGAGATCGGTGGGCTGGAGCTGAGCGTGGATCGGCTCGCCGAGGAGTTGGAGGAGGCGTCGCGCCACATCCCGAACATGACGCATCCGGAGGTTCCCGCCGGCGGTGAGGACGAGGGGAAGGTGCTGGCGCACATCGGTGAGCCGCGCGCCTTCGACTTCGAGCCGAAGGATCACCTGACGCTGGGAACGGAGCTGCGGCTGCTGGACTTCGACAGCGCCGCGGTCGTCACCGGGCAGAAGTTCTACTATCTGCTCAACGAGGGCGCCCTGCTCGAGATGGCGCTGATCAACTACGCGATGCAGAAGCTGCTCTCGAAGGGGTACACACCGTACCTGACGCCGGACCTCGCGCGGACGAGCATCCTGGAGGCGATCGGCTTCGATCCGCGCGGCGACTCGACGCAGGTGTACACGGTGGCCGGAACGGATCTGTGCCTGGTGGGAACGGCGGAGATCACGCTCGGCGGTCTGCTGCACGACAAGATCCTGCGCAAGGAGGAGCTTCCGGTGCGGCTCGTCGGGTTCAGCCATTGCTTCCGCACCGAGGCGGGGGCCGCCGGCGCGTTCGGCAAGGGGCTGTATCGCGTGCATCAGTTCAGCAAGGTGGAGATGTTCGCGTACACGACGCCGGAGGCGAGCGAGGCGCTGCACGAGGAGATGCGCGACATCGAGATCGAGATCTTCACGGAGCTCGGCATCCCGTTCCGCGTGGTGGACATCGCCGCCGGCGATCTCGGCGCCCCCGCCTATCGCAAGTTCGACCTCGAGGCGTGGATGCCCTCGCGCGGCACCTACGGCGAGGTGACGAGCACGAGCAACTGCACGGACTTCCAGAGCCGACGCCTGGCGATCCGCTATCGCGACGAGGAGAACCAGACGCGCCTGGTGCACACGCTCAACGGCACTGCCGTGGCGGTGCCGCGCGCGATCATCGCGATCCTGGAGAACAACCAGCAGGCCGACGGCAGCGTGGTGATCCCGGAGGTCCTCCGTCCCTACATGGGCGGCCGCGACGTGATCCGCCGCGAGAAGGATTGGGAACGGAAGAATTAGGAAGTACGAATGAGGAATTACGAGCGGCGATTGTATACTTGGAAGGGCCAATCGACTATCAAGGGACATGACTCATCGCCGAACCTGGATGTCGGAAATCCTCGGGTCATTGCGAGCGAAGCGAAGCAATCTCACCGCTCTGTACTACATATCCGGTGAGATCGCCACGCCCCTCCTTCG
>CAZJYH010000285.1:5818-6490 GCA_964549365.1 uncultured Alphaproteobacteria bacterium | reverse complement strand
ACGGCCACGTGCTCCGCTACCAGATCGTGCGACCGGAGGCCCCCAACACCGACGTTTCCGGATACGGCGCCAGCGGGAACAACGACCTGCGGCCACTGAGCCCGGTCGGCTGCAGGACGGCATCGATTGCGGAGACGCCGAAGCCGACCGCGCCGCGCCGGTTGAGCACCGCCGGCTTCAACTTCACGATCACGGTGCCGGCCAGATAGCGCATCGGGGCAGGCGGTGTCTTTGGGGCGCCTTGGGCGCGCAACGCGTCGCCGGCGTGCAGCGTCGAGGACGCCATCGCAAACACGAACAGGAGGGGGAGGTGAGCGCGGAACATATACGTCATTGCAGTCGAGGGACGATGACCGGGAGTCAGGCGTGGGGGATGACTTCCGCAGATGTGAGTAAGGATGTGTAAGATAGGGAGCATCTCGTCGTGGAGAAAGCTCCGGTGATGGTGATTTCCGTGGTCCCTCCATTTTCAGCCGGAGCGGCGCATTGGCCGAATCCGCGGCTCGTCGTGTCGGAGACCGGTTATTCCGGCCGCCAGTTCCGTGAGCTCTTCTTCTCGGAAACCTGACGCTTGATCTCCCGCCGCCGCCGCTTCGATGCGTTCGAGGGCTTCGTCGGCTTCCGCTGTTTCCGGGGGATGAGTGCCGTGTTGAGCAGCATCTGCAGGCGCGC
>CAZJYH010000285.1:0-5808 GCA_964549365.1 uncultured Alphaproteobacteria bacterium | reverse complement strand
GCGACGACGGCGATGCGGTTGCCGAGCTGCGAGCGCTCGATGCTGCTGGCAAGGCGGATCGTTCCGGTGGTGTCCAGCCGGGTCGCGAGGCGGTCGGTGAGGATATTCCGGGTCGTCTCCGACAACCAGGGGTTATCAGGGAGGGTGAGCCGTACTTCCACCTTCGTCTCCACCTTGTTCACGTTCTGCCCACCGGGACCGCCGCTGCGGCTGGTGGCAAACTCGAGCGCCGAGAGCGGAATCGTCTCTCCGGTCGTGAGCGTTATCTGTTCCGGTAGGTCGGGCATGATTGATGTGCACGGTGGCCGATTTCATCCGATCGCAATCGCGCGATCGTGCGTGATGGGCCTTCGCCAAAAATACAAGGGGATAGATGTCGTACCACATCTATCCCCTTGCTGGTCCGCGAAGCCCTCATCCAGACGGGTGTCAGAGATGACGCCTCGTAGCTGTGTGGGGTAGGTCCAACAGCAATGTTCTAACGGTGAGTCCGGTGTTTCTTCTCGGCAAGACGCCGTGCCGCATCACGTCCGGTGGGATCACTGATCCCGCGCGAGCGTTTGGAACGGACGGTTGGCTTACGAGTTGTTGATTCGGCGTTCTCGCGCACCGTTGAGCCGAGCGAGTCACGCACGGCCGAGACGCGAAGCGCGGCGACGGAATCGCAGTTGCACGGGGCCGGCGCAATTGTCGCAGCCGGGATCGGTGCGCGATCGAGTCCGTTCCGCTCCGACGTGAAGGCCTCGCGGCCTCCGTAGCCGAGGCCGCTGCCGATCAGCAATGCCCCGACGATCATGCTCCACGTCTTCGCCCCGAATCCTCGCGCCGTCGGAGGTGCGGGGGCTATTCCGATCGAGGCGCTCATGCGCGCAAGCATTTCGGCTTCCTCGCCCGCCGAGAGCGTATCGTATGATTCGTTCCGCTGGAGGGCGCCATGCAACTTCATCTGTTCACGAAAAAGCATCCGGTGCTCTTCGTTCGAGATGAGGGACTGTAGCAACTCGACGGCCTCGTTATCCGAGAGCTCGCCGTCTAGGAAATGGTGTAGCTGATCGCTCATTGATCTCGCAGATACAGAGCAAGGCGTTGGCGCAGGGTATCGCGTGCCTTGAAGATTCTGAACTTCACCGTGGAGATGGCAGTGCCGGTAATCTTGGCGATCTCGTCATACGAATGACCCTGTACATCGCGAAGAATAACCGCTTCACGGTAGATTTCCGGCAAGCGTTCTATCTCACCGGTCAGTGCCTCCTGCAGCATCACGTCGGGGGTACGCTCCGGCATTGGCAACTGCAGATCGTCGATCTGATCATGCTCCTTTCGTGCGCGAAGCATGTCGATGCAGACATTGCGCGTCAGTCTGAACAGCCAGGCGGCAACGTTTGTACCGTTCTGGTACATGGAAGCGTTTTGATACGCCTTCAGTAGCGCCTCCTGCATCGCATCCTTGGCCCGCTCACGATCCCCGATCATACGACAACAGTACGTGAACAACCGTTCACGATAGCGGTCGTAGAGGCCGAGAAACGCCTGCTTGTCGCCAGATGCGATGCGGTGCAGCAACTCGTCGTCGGAGATCGATGCCGACCTGTTCGGTTTTGCAGCCAAGGCGATTGGGTTATCCATAATGCACCGGCCGGTGGGGGGGAATCCGGCTTGACTTTTACGCCTTGGGAGCTCTCTCCAACGAAGCTGATGTGGAGCCTCATGGGGATAACGGGGCGTAAAAGCGGAAAGTTAGTTCATGTGTTCGGCCCAACTTAACAACCGTGGGCGCTTTCGGTTGAATGAAGCGATCGGAAGCGCGTCGTAACGCAATTTCCATTGGTCCGCAGTCGTGTTCAGTCACGGATAAGTGTACGCCGAAAGCGTTGAAGGTTGCGGTGCCGCCCCCCGAAGGTGATCGCCGCGAGACTCACGTTCTATCCCATGCCTCCGTGACCGTAATCGCCACCATGTTCACGATATCCTGTACCTGGCTGGAGTTCTGGATCACGTGCACCGGCTTGTTCATCCCCATCAGAATGGGACCGATCGCCTCACACTCGCCGATGCGCATCAACAACTTGTAGGCGATGTTGCCGGCGTCGATGCTCGGAAAGATCAACACGTTCGCCGATTGTCCGCCGAGCGTATTGAACGGATAGAGCGCGTTGAGCATCTCGGCGTTTACCGCCGTATCGGCATGCATTTCGCCGTCGACCGGAAGCGATGGATGTTCCGACTTCACGAGT
This sequence comes from uncultured Alphaproteobacteria bacterium, assembly GCA_964549365.1. Taxonomy (GTDB): domain Bacteria; phylum Bacteroidota; class Ignavibacteria; order OLB7; family OLB7; genus JAFDZV01. Next base: position 3,574 of record CAZJYH010000285.1, on the reverse strand, counting down.
TCGGCCGCACGGCGCATCTTGAGCGCCCGTGGATGCTTCGAGTCGCCGAAATTGGAGAACGAGAGCATCGCCACGCGGGGGCTCACCCCGAAACGCCTTGCCGTCTCGGCCGCCATCAACGCGATCTCGGCAAGTTCCTCGGCGGACGGATCGATGTTCACCGTCGTGTCGGCCAGGAAAAACTGTCCGCCGGATTTGGGCATCATCACGTACAATCCGGCCACGCGTGAGTATCGATTGTCGCGGCCGACCACCTGCAACGCCGGGCGGATGACATCGGGGTATGATATCGTCGCGCCGGCAACCAGGCCATCGGCGTCACCCTCGTGCACCATCATCAGGCCGAAGTACATGGTGCGCTGCATCAGACGCCGGGCGCTTGCCTCGTTGATCCCCTTCCGTGCGCGCTGTTCGAAAAAGGCACGATGATAGGCGACACGCCGCTCATCGTCCATCGGGTTGATAAGTTCAACATCGCTGAGGTCCACATGGTTCTCCTCGGCAACCGCGCGCATGACGTGCCGGCGCCCGAGAAGCACCGGACTGCAGATCCCCTCCTCCACCAGACGCTGCGCAGCACGCTGCACCGGGAGTTCTTCCCCCTCGGGCAACACGATCCGCTTCTTCGGGCGGCGCGACTGCGCACGGTTGATGATCGGCACCATGAACCCGCGCGACTTGCCGAGGCGGGCCTCCAACTGGCCCACGTAAGCATCCCAGTCGGTGATCGGCTTGCGGGCAACGCCGCTTGCGATCGCCGCCTTCGCCACCGCCGGGCATACCCACAACAACACCCGCTGATCGAACGGCTTTGGGATGATGTACTCCGGGCCGAAGCTGAAGGGCTTGTCGCCGTAACTCCGGATTACCGAGTCGATCACGTCCTCACGCGCCAGCTCCGCGATCGCGTGCGCGGCCGCCAGTTTCATCTCGTCGTTGATGGCACGGGCTCGCACGTCGAGCGCGCCGCGAAAGATGAACGGGAAGCCGAGCACATTGTTCACCTGGTTCGGGTAGTCGCTGCGTCCGGTTGCCATGATGATGTCGTCGCGTACGGCCGTGGCCTCTTCATAACCGATCTCCGGATCGGGGTTCGCCATCGCGAAGACGATCGGCCTGGGGCCCATCGATGCCACCATCGCCGGCGTGACCAGGCCCGCCTGTGAAAGCCCGATGAAGACATCGGCTCCCTCCATCACCTGTGCAAGAGTGGCGGGGCCGATACCGTTCATGAACTCACGCTTGTACTTGTTCAGGTCATCGCGCTCGGCATGAATGAGGCCCTTGGAATCGCACATGTAGATGTTCTCGCGCCGGGCACCGAGAAGCAGGTAGAACCGGGCGCAGCCGATAGCCGACGCGCCCGCGCCGGAGATCGCAATCTTCACGTCGGCGATCTCCTTCTGCTGCAGCGCCAGCGCGTTCAGCAGAGCCGCGCCGGAGATGATCGCCGTACCGTGCTGGTCGTCGTGAAACACCGGGATGTTCATGCGCGCCTTCAGGGCCTCCTCCACCTCGAAGCACTCCGGGGCCTTGATGTCCTCCAGATTGATGCCGCCGAAGGTCGGCTCCATCGCCGCGATCGTCTCGATGAGTGCATCGGTCTCCGTCGGCGTGATCTCGATGTCGAACACGTCGATGTCGGCGAACTTCTTGAAGAGCACCCCCTTCCCCTCCATCACCGGCTTGCCGGCCGCCGGGCCGATATTGCCGAGTCCCAGAACGGCGGTTCCGTTCGAGATCACCGCCACGAGGTTGCCCTTCGCCGTGTACTCGTACACCTTCTCCTCATCTGCGGCGATATCGCGGCACGGCTCGGCCACACCCGGGCTATATGCCAGCGAAAGATCCCGCTGCGTGGAAACCGGCTTCGTGGACACCACCTCGATCTTTCCACGACGGCCCATCCGATGGTACTCGAGTGCTTCCTCGCGCTTGATCATTCTGCTCCTCGTGCTTTGTACGATTCAAAATTGAGAGCAACAAAGTTATCACAATCGCACGGGGAAGCCGTAGCGAATTATTGCGCGAAACCCGGGTAGAGGAGCTTGGAGGGGAGCTGTTGGTGGGGGGCGGAAACATCCCAGGCAGGCAGAGGTTCCATCGCGCAGACGTTGCGCATTCGTGTGCGCTGACTACATGTGCGAAGCCGCGATCTGGCAGTACGGGAACCGGCCGCGCCAGCATGCGTTTCGAATGCGCGATGGCTCCTCACGCCATGCCTGGGTATCACTCTATCTTGAGCACCATGAACTCGCTTCGGCGGTTCTGGTGCCTTCCTTCCTCCGTCTTGTTGCTCGCGATCGGCCGTGTGGATCCGAATCCGCGCACGCTTATGCGGTTCGTGTCAGGAACGCCGTTCGCGGCCAGGTAATCACGAACGGCCATCGCCCTGCGCAGCGACAGCTTGCGATTGTAGTCCGTCGATCCCACGTTGTCGGTGTGGCCGTGGATCTCGATCGTCATCCCCGGATGTTCGCCCATCAACTTGCCGACGCGATCCAGCTCCGGGCCTGATTCCGGCGAGAGTGTGGCATCGTTGTAGTTGAAGAAGATGTTGTTCAGCACGAAGCTCTCTCCCTGTTTCAACTGCTCGAGCGGGAAGTCCTGCCGGTACTGACTGTAGGCCGCGTCCGCAGCGATCGTATAGCGTTCCGACAGGAACACATACCCGGGGGCGCTGATCGAGATTCCGTAGTCGCGTCCTGCCTGCAACACCGTTGTATAGCTGCCGTGCAGCGCGTTGCTGTTTGCTTTGAAGACCGTTCGGCGCGTCTCGAGGTCCTCGATCGTCACCGTTGCCTCCAACGGTTTGCCGGTGGCCTTGTCGATCACGGTGCCGGAGACCAGCACCACCGTCTGTGGGCGCATCATCTCCGGGAGCGGGGCAACGTAGATATCCTCGTTTCCGTCGTTCGTCACCGAAAAGTAGACGCGATCCCCCGAGGCGGGAAGCGAGAGGAAGGAGTTGTCATCCTTCGAGTTGATGGGATCGCCGATGTTGATCGGCTGAGTCCATGCGCCGTTCTCGAGCTTGGTGACGTAGATGTCGTCGCCGCCGAATCCGCGCGGAGCGCTCGACGCGAAGAAGAGCGTGCGGCCGTCGGCGGCGATGCATGGGGCATAGCTGCCGAATCCGTCGTTGATGCCGCTGCCGAGATTCTCCGGATAACTCCAGCCTCCGGCTCCCTTGTGCGATACCCAGATCTGATGTTTGTTGGTGGGCGCGAAGAGCGTCGTCGCGAAGTAGAAGTCGTTCCCGTCGGAGCTGATCGATCCGCCGTAGATCCGGAATCTGTCGCCGCGCGGATATCCGCGAAAGAACTCGGTGATGCCGCCGCCGAGTCCTGTGATCTCGGACCATTGGGCGCCGCGAAGATGGGTGTGATAGAACGGCCCGCCGTCGTTCTCCCATCCGGTCTTCAACGAATTGAAGTAGAGCATCTGGCCGTCCGGGCTGATCGAGACGACGCCGTCGTCCTCGCTGCTGTTGATCGGCATGCCGATGTTGACGGGCGCCTCCCATGCTTCCTCGTCGCGCCGGACAACGGAGCGGACCGCGAAATAGATGTCC
>CAZJYH010000284.1:0-6515 GCA_964549365.1 uncultured Alphaproteobacteria bacterium | reverse complement strand
GTTGCCGCATCAGACCGGCGCTCCCGTGGCTCAGGTACACGCTTCTCATCATAACGCTGCATGGACATTACTGGCAAGACTCTTCTCGTGCTCGGCGGGTGGGGGTTGGTTGGCTCGGCGATCTGCCGCAAACTGATCGCCGATCGCCCGGCGCGCATCGTCGTCACTTCGCTCAACGAATCCGAGGCGCGCGATGCGGCCGAACAGTTCGCTCGCCTCGTTCCGGCGGGGCAGACCATCGAGATGATCCCCTGGTGGGGGAACATCTTCGGACGCTACGATGAGCGCACACGATCGCGCGAGGAGCTTCTTGCCGACCCGGCCACGCGGCGCCGGTTGATGGACGACATCATCGACGATCTTTCGGACGATCTTCTCGAGAACGCCGCGCTCTACCGTCTGTTGATGGAGTACCGGCCCGACGGTGTGGTCGACTGTATCAACACCGCCACCGCGATCGCCTATCAGGACATCTATTCCTCCGCGCGCGCCGTGGCAAAGGCCTTCGAGAACGGGGCCTCGGAGCAGGAGCAGACCGAGCGTCTGCTGGCGACGCTCTACGTGCCGCAGTTGATCCGCCACGTGCAGATCCTTTACAAGGGGCTGAAGGATTGCGGTGCGGCGATGTACGTGAAGATCGGCACCGCCGGCTCGGGCGGCATGGGGCTGAACATTCCCTACACGCATTCGGAGGAGCGGCCCTCGCGCGTGCTGCTCAGCAAGAGCTCGATCGCCGGCGCACAGACGCTGCTGCTCTTCCTGATGGGGCGCACGCCCGACGGGCCGATCATCAAGGAGATCAAGCCGACCGCCACGATCGCGTGGAAGCGCATCGAGCACGGCGAGGTGCTGCGGCGCGGCCGGCCGATCCCGCTGGTCGATTGTCCGCCGGAGCGGGGCGTTGCGCTGAGCGGCACGCTGGCGCTGAAGCTGGAGGGATGCGCCGAACCGACGGGTGCGAACCTGACGGCGCCGTTCATCGACACCGGTGAGAACGGGATCTTCTCGCGCGGTGAGTTCGAGGCGATCACCTCGATCGAGCAGATGGAGATGATCACCCCGGAGGAGATCGCCGATGCGACGGTCTTCGAGTTGAAGGGGGGGAACTCCGGGCACGACGTCATCAACGCCATGGACGGCGCGGTCTACGGGCCGACGTATCGCGGCGGCAGCCTGCGCGGGCGCGCCCTGGAGCGCCTGACGCGATTGGAACAGGAGCACGGCGTGCCGTCGGTGGCGTTCGAGATGCTCGGCCCGCCGCGTTTGTCGAAGCTTCTGTTCGAGGCGCACATCCTGGGGCTCGTTGCCGGATCGGTGCAGAGCCTGCTGGACGGAGATGCCGGCGCGATCGCGGCAGCGGCCGAGGCGGTGGTGCGCGCCAATCGCGACCTTCGCAGCCGCATCATTTCCATCGGCATCCCCATTCTTCTGACCGACGGTGCCACGCTGCTGCGCGGCGAGACGATCAAGATCCCGCCGTTCCGCGGCGACTGGGAGCTTGCGATCACGCCGGAGTCGGTCGACTCCTGGGCCGCCGCCGGCTGGGTGGACCTTCGGGTTGAGAACGTTCGGAAGTGGCAGGATCGCATGGCCCGCATCAAGGCGGAGACCGAGGCGGAGGACGAACACGATACATCGAGCCGCCTGAACTTCACGCGCGATCACTGGGAGGGCTTCGCCACGATTCCCGCCGGGAAGATCGCGGCCTGGATCTTCACCGTCGAGGACGAAGGGGCGCGGATGAAGGCGTAGAGCGTGGCGCGTGAGGCGTGAAAGAACATTGTGCGCCCGGGGTTCCGCTCCGGGCGTTTTTTGTTGTCGGAAGCCTGGTGCGGGTGGCCCAGATGAATCGGGATCTTCGACGGGCAGCGAGTGGCGAGTGGCGGGTCGCGTTTAGTTTTTGGCACTTGGCACTTGGCACTTGACATTTGGCACGCATCCTGCTGCACGCCTCACGCCTCACTCTGAACGCTCAACGCCCTACGCCACTCCCGCCTCCAGCAGCCGCAGCGTTCCGCGCGTTCCGTCGAGCCGGGCGCGGACGCCCACCGGCAACGTCAGCTTCGTGGCGATGTGGCCGTAGAGCAGGCCCTGCACGGCCGGCACGCCCGCGCGGCGGATGTATTCGGCGAAGACGTCCTCCATCGGCAGTGGATCAACCGACACGCGCGTCGGCTTCGCGTCGGTGAAGGCGCCGAAGCCGAGCCCGGCGATCTTCCGCAGGATGCCGGCGTTCCAGAGCTGCGAAAGGAGCCGATCGACGCGGTACGCTTCCTCGCCGATCTCCTCGGCGATCAGCACCGCGCCGTCGGGCCTCGGCAGGTACGGCGTGCCGACGAGCGCGGCGAGCAGGGTCAGGTTCCCCGCAAGCAGTGGACCTTCGGCGGTCCCCGGGGCGCAGCCGGTGATCGGATGCGCGTCGGGTTGCTTGACGGCCCCGAGCGGGCGTGCCGACGTAACGGCGCGCCAGAAGGATTCCTCGGCGAACGGATCGATCGCCCCCGTGTTCCAGAAGTCCACACCCGGCATCGCCCCCGAGAAGCTCACCAGCCCACACTTCGCGAGCAGCGCGCAGTTCAACGCCGTCACGTCGCTGAAGCCGACCACGATCCTGGGTGCACGGCGCAGCGCTCGATAATCGATGCGGTCGATGATCCGCGTGGCGCCGTAGCCGCCGCGCCCGGCGATGATCATGTCCACCGAACGATCGGCGATCATCGCGTTGAAGTCGGCGGCGCGCTCCTCGTCCGTGCCGGCCAGGTAGCCGTGGCGCTTCCAGAGGTTTTCACCGCAGACCACTCGATACCCGAGCGATTCGAAGTAGCGAATGCCCGCGTTGAGTCGGGCGTCGTCGCGTTGCGGCGAGCTTGGGGCCACGATGCCGATGGTGCCTCGCCGGCGGAGGCGTGCGGCGCGCAGGAACGGCCGTTGTGTCCGATCGATTGTTGACATCCCGCGAATCTACGAACGGGCGGGCTTGCCCCGCGCATCGCGTTGCGCCGGTGCCGCATCTTCCCGGTGCGGAAGCCGTGGCAGCGGCGAGCACGAAATCTCCGCACGCTCGATGTTTCAAATTTGTCGGCACACATACTTGCACAGACGCCGCCGTTCCCCTACATTTGCAGGAGCTGAGCGGTAGCCTTCCCCTGGTTGCTGCACAAGACGCTCTTAGCTGGTCTGTCCCCATGACCGGCTATTTTTTTTGTGCCATCCCGAACGTTGCTCCATTCCGTCTGCAATCAGGGTCCCCGCCGACCGCCCGTGACGCGGGCAATCCGGTTGGAACCAACGGGGCGTCGGAGCGTCGACACGAGAGTTGAAACCGGGCGTCCTGTGGTCGTTTGCGGCATGCGACTGTTGATGTATATTGCCGCCCACGAATCGGCCCGCATCCGAAACAACTTCTTCCCGAAAGAACCAGTACCTCATGGCCAAACAGGCATACCAACCAGCGACGCGCAGGCCGGCGGCACGCGCAACTCAGGCACGCGCGCGCGCCGTCGAGCAGAGCAACGTCTCGTTCGGTTTTCCGTGGACCACGCAGAACGTGATCGGCATCGGCGTCGGCGTTGCCGTCATCGTCGTCGGGTACCTGCTGATGGGGACCGCGATCACCAAGGACGTCGCGAACAACGACGGCATCTGGAACAATGCCAACGCCGTCACGATCGCGCCGATCCTCCTGACGATCGGCTACTGCGTCATCGTTCCGTTCTTCATCTTCAAGCGCTTCGGCTCGAAGACCGAAACGTCGGAGGAGGGTGCCGGCTGACGGCCCTCACCGACGACAATACTGAACCGACCGTTCATCGACATGCCCGCGCCGTTGCGTTCTGCCGCGGCGTTCATGAATACGAAAACGGCCGTCGCGTATCTCCGCGGCGGCCGTTTTCATCTATCGCGCGTGCAACCGCCGGACGTCGGCGATTCCGCGTTCAGCGCGGCGGGATCATCGGCCTGCCGTTCTTGACGACCGCTGCAACCTGATTCACGCCGTAGTGGTAGACGATGGCCGGATAGTCCGGAACGTCGAAGATCGCCATGTCCGCACGCTTGCCGACCTCCACCGAGCCGATCGAGCGCGACAGGCCCAGCGCGGCCGCCCCGTTCAGCGTCGCCGCGGCGATCGCCTCCTCCACCGTCATCCGCATCCCCATGCACGCCAGCGCCAGCGTCATCTGCATGTTCTCGCACATGTTCGAGCCGGGGTTGCAGTCGGTTGCCAGCGCCACGGTCAGGCCCTGCTCGATCATCCTGCGCGCGGGGGCGTACGGAAGCCCGAGGTAGAAGGCCGTTCCCGGCAACAGCGTCGCCACCACGCCCGCTTCACGCATCGCCTCGATGCCCGCATCGGAGATCATCAGCAGATGATCGGCCGAAACGGCGCCGACCCGCGCCGCCATCTCCGCTCCGCCGAAGGCGGAAAGCTCGTCGGCGTGCACCTTCAACTCGAACCCATGCGTGCGAGCGGCGGCGAAAATGCGTTCGGACTCCTCGACGGTGAAGTATCCGGTGTCGCTGAAGACATCGCAGAAGCGTGCAAGCCCGCGAGCCGCAACGGCCGGGAGCATCTCGTTGATGATCTCGTCGATGTAGCGTTCGCGATCCTCACGGTGCTCGGGCGGAACGTCGTGGGCGCCCAGGAACGTCGCCACCAGATCCGGTCCCTCGGCGCCGTTCAACCGGCCGATCGCCTCCAGCAGGCGCAGCTCGCTTGCGGTGTCGAGCCCGTAGCCGCTCTTCGCCTCGATGGTGGTGGTGCCGTGTCGAAACGCGCTGCGCACAAGCGGCCGCGATCGCTCGACGAGCTGCTCCACGCTGCTCGCGCGAACCGCGCGCATCGTGCTGAGGATGCCGCCGCCGGCCGCCGCGATCTGTTGATACGTTGCCCCGCGCAGCCGCATCGCGAACTCGTGCGCGCGGTCGCCGGCGAACGCGATGTGCGTGTGCGAGTCCACGAAGCCGGGGAGCACCGTGCGGCCCGCGCAGTCGAGTCGTTCGTCGCCGTCGAACCGGCGCTCACCGTGCGGGCCGATCCACGCGATCGTCTCCCCCTCGATGAACACGTCCACATCATGAAGGACGCCGATGTCGCCCATGGCCGTCCCCGCGCGCTTCGGTTGTGCGGCCGAAGAATCCTCGGCGGCAACGGTGGCGAGCGTCGAGATGCGTTCGAGAACGAGCGTCGTCATATGCCGAGATCGTCGTGTTCAACGTGCGACAGCTTGCGGAATGCGTCGATGCGATCGCGGATGCGATCCGGCGTCAGATCCTTCAACGCGTCGAGCGAGAACTGCTCCACGCAGAAGCTGGCCATCGCGCTGCCGACGATCACCGCGCGCCGGAGGTTGGTGTCGGTCACCTCGCCGCGGGCCGAGAGATAGCCGATGAAGCCTCCCGCGAAGGTGTCTCCCGCGCCGGTGGGATCGTAGATGTTCTCGAGCGGGTAGGCGGGGGCGCTGAAAACGCTCTCCTCGGTGAAGAGCAGGGCGCCGTGCTCCCCCTTCTTGATGATCAGAATGTGCGGGCCCATCTGCATGATCATCCGCGCGGCGCGCATCAGGTTCGGCTCCTGCGTCATCAGGCGGGCCTCGCCGTCGTTGATGATCAGGCAGTCCACCCGCGCGAGCACCAGGCGCAGATCGTCGAACGCCCCCTCGATCCAGAAGTTCATCGTGTCGCAGACGACGAACTTCGGCGCGGCCATCTGGTCCAGCACCTTCATCTGAAGCTTCGGGTCGATGTTCCCCAGGCATACGAACTCGGCATTGCGCATCGCCTCCGGGATCGTCGGGTCGAAGTCCGCCAGCACGTTGAGATGGGTCGCCAGCGTGTCGCGCACGTTCAGATCGTGATGATAGCGGCCGCTCCAGCGGAACGTGAGACCGTCCTGCTTGATCTCCACGCCGGAGATGTCGACGCCCCGGCTTTCGAGGAACGAAAGCGCGTCCTGTGAGAAGTCATGCCCCACAACGCCGACCACGCCCACCGGCTTCGTGAAGTAGCTGGCCGACGTCGCGATGTACGTGGCCGATCCCCCGAGCGCGTCGTCGGCGCGGCCGAAGGGTGTTTCGATGGTGTCGTAGGCGAGAGTGCCGATAACGCACAGGTTCATGTGGGTAGTAGCTTGAAGATGATCGCGGATGCGCGGCCGTGTCGTGGCCGGTCCCAAAGTTGAAGGCGGGGCAAAAGTACTCTCGACGCCCCGCACGTGCAAGAAGGCGCCGAGCGTCATGCGTGATCGGGGAAGCGTGTGCCGGGACCTCCGCGTTCCTCGGCGTCCTCCGCGGTGGAATCGTGGCGGACGCCGGACGATGGACGCGGGACGCTCGGAAGAGAGTGGCCCCGATGAGTCGGCATCCGCGACGAATCCCGGGAAGCTGTATATCAGGAAAATATACTGCTTCATGTTGCGGATGACCGCGCAACCTGGCGCTTGGCACTTGGCACTTGGCGCTTAGCCCTTGGTGCTTGGCTCTTGGTGCTTGGCGCTTGGTGCTTAGAGCCTATCCGAG
>CAZJYH010000283.1:0-6574 GCA_964549365.1 uncultured Alphaproteobacteria bacterium | reverse complement strand
AGGAGCACGGTACAAGCATCGCGTCGCAGATGCAGTCGATCATGTACTGCACCATGTAGCCGAACAGCTTCACGAAGGCCACCATCATCTTCTGCTCGTAGTCCGGATCGTTTGTCGTGGCGGGGAGTGCCGCCTCGATCGCGGCCAGGTCCGTCGCGAGCGTGCATCGGTTGTTGACGCCCAGCCGGTAGATGTCGCGCACCGCGTCGCGCATCTTGAAGAAGAGCTGCACCAGCGCTATGTGCCGGGCCGGTGTTGCCGGCTGCATGACGATCGTTCCGAACTCATTCCAGTAGAGGCGCACCATGTCGCCGGTCTTCTTCAAACACTCCGCCATGTTTGCCCACATGCTCGGCTCGGTGCGGCGATGGTATTCCTTCTTCTCCACGAGCGCAAGGCGATACGTCTCCTTCGTGCGCGACGGCTCGCAGCGGACGTTGCCGCAGCCGTTGCGCATCAAGGCCGTGGCGGGAGAGGTCGGCTCCTCGCTGTAGTAGAGCACCAGATAGTACTCCTTCGGAAGGTCGTCGCAGGGGGCCGACCCGGCGATCGGCGAGCCGCACGGATCGGCCTGCGGCTTGCAGTAGTTGAGGGCCTCGGCCACGTTGAAGGTCGCCGGGCTGCAGAGCACGATGTCGTTGCCGCAGCAGTCGATCCCGTAGCCCGGCTGCACCACCACGGTGCCGGCGTCGCAGCGATCGCAGCGCACGGCAAGGCCGCATGCCACGCCGGTGCCCACCAGATAACGATTGTGCAGGCGGTTCTTGTCGATCACGTACCGCTGCGCTGCGTCGAGATCGCGGTCGGTGAGGAGTTGTCCGCTGAAGTAGCGCGGACGCTCGAAGCACTCGGTACCACCACACGTGGGGCACGTCGCAGGCTTGCAGCAGGCTGCGTCCTTCGTCTTGGTATGTGTCTTCGTCATGGTTGCCATTGATGTGTCCCTGTTAATCGATCATCGGTGATGACTTCCGCGAGCGATCCGCGCGCCCGCCCCCCGAGGCCTTGCCGCCGTCCTTGGCGCCTGCCGCCTGCTTCGCTCCCCCGGCCGCCTTCCCGCCGGCTTCCGTGGCCACCGCCTTTCGTCCGGCGATGAGGCTCTCAATTCCGGTACTCTGAATGACGAGGGAGCGCCAGAACCAGCTCTCGAACAGGCCGCCCTGGATGCCATAGTTCGCGCCGGCCGGGTGATCGCCCGTCGGGAACTCGGCGCGCACGAAGTTCGCGTCGACGGCACGCCCCTTCAGGTCGATCACGAAGTCACCGCGGAGGCGTACCCAGAATTCGTTGGCGAACGCAATGTCGTTGAACTCCGGATGCATCAAGAATGCCATGCCGGCGGCCGCACCGTTCGGCGCCTGCTTCACGGTGTTCCACTGGATCACGCCGTTCTGTTCCTGCCACGTCACGGGCACTACCACTCCCTTCACCGAGCAGCGGCATATCAGAGACGAATACTCCGTATCCGGGTTCGGAACGAGCACCTCGAACGCGTAGCCCGCCATTACCGGTTGCGGGCCGTCGGTGACGTGCACGTTGTCCGTGAAGATGATCGCAACGCCCGGCAGCGACTGCGGTCCGCCCGCCGGCGGGTTCAGCAACGGGATGTTCAACAGCGAAGTCGGCACATCGGCATGCTTCCAGCTCACGGCGCGGATCCGCACCAGCTCGGTCTCCAACCCCTGGCCGTCCTTGCCGTTGGTGCCGGGAAGACCGTCCTTCCCATCTTTGCCATCTATTCCATCCTTGCCGTCGGCGCCGGGAGGGCCCTGATCCCCCTTCTTCCCCTTGGTCGAGTTCTCGAGCGCGCAGAGGATCGCCTGGCGCAGCAGATCGGTGCTCACCACCATCCGGCGAATGCGGTTGTCGATGCGGTCATTGGTGATGAACTCCCCCTGCGTGTAGTCGTGCACGGCGGCCAGCACCACCCAGTCGTCGCAGTCGCAGCAGGCGGGGCAGCCGTCGAGGCCCCGCCAGAGGATGTCGGCGCAGCTCGAATCCTTCACGTCGATCACCGAGACGCCGCCGCCCAGGCCGTTGATGCCCGTCCCCGCGGCGTAGAGATGCGATCCGTCGGCGTCGGCCAACAGATGGCGCGGGCCCCGCACCACATCGATCGTTGCCGTCAGCGCCGTCGTGGGATCACTCAGCAGCCTTCCCGCGCTGATCGCGCGCACCGAGCCGGTCCCGGCCACGTCGACAAGCACGTACGCCCACCCGCCGTCGGCGGATGCGGCCAGATCAACCGGCGTGCCGCCGCCGAAGCTCGCCGGCGCGCCGAACGCGGGGAACGGGTTCGCCGCGTTGTCGGTGACCGAGAAGGCGTGCAGCTTCCCCTCGGCCGTCGCCACGAACATCCGAGCGGCCGTGCCTCCCCCGGCCAGCAGCACCGGCGTGGTGTTCGGCATGGCGATCATCTTCGACTGCAGCGTGGCGACGTTCACCGCGCGCACCGCCGCGTCGGTCCCCTCGGCCACGAAGAGCCAGGCGCCGTCGGGGCTGAGCGCGATCGAGCGTGCGTCGTTGCCGGTGGTGGCCGTGCCGTATACCTGGCCGGCTCCACCGTTGTTCACATCGGTCGAGAAGATCGTCACCTTGTGCGCGGCGCGGTCGTGCACGAAGACGCGGCCGTCGGGGGAGACCACGAGCGTGGGGACGGCCTGCGCCTGGCCGATCTGCACGGTGTTGGCCTGGGCGGGGTTCGCGATGTCCTGAATGTCGATGACGCCGAGAAAATACTTGTCCGGCGTCGCCTGCGCGCTCGCCACCACGTAGAGGAAGCCCCCGTTCGGCGCGACCGCGAAGTCGTGCCCGAGCGCGTTCAGATCGATGCTTCGCTGCAGCGACCCGTGCTCCAGGCTGTAGACCATCACCTGCCCCTTGCCGGTCAGCACGAAGATGCGTCCGGCGCCGACGTCGATGCGCACCCGGCGCGCGTCGTCCAGGTTGATGGTGCTGTGCCACTCGAGCCCGCCCGCCTCCGGAGCGCATCCCTCGCCGCACGTGCACGGCTTGGGCAGCTCGGCACGGCGCTCCAGACGCAGCTCGTAGCCTTCGCGGATACGGTTGGCATCGCAGACCTTGTCGTCGCAGCCGCAATCGCTGTAGAGCGCGGGGACATACTCGGTCTTGCATTCGGTGTAGCGGATCGAGAGCACCAGGTGCTGCACGCCCTGCGGGTTCCCCTGGTCGTTCGATGGGGCGAGCATCGCCGGGATGTTCACCTTCACCCGCTCGGTCACCACGATCTCGCGGCCGCAACAATCCAGCGCGACGCCGGGCTCCAGCACCATGTAACGGTCGCGGCAATCGGGGCTCTCGCTCTCGACCACGCGCAGACCGCAGACGGTTCCCCATCCGTGGAGGTAGCGGTTGTGCATGCGGTGTTTGCCGATGTGATAGCTCTGCTCGTCGCGGAAATCACGCTCGACAAGGAACTGGCCGGTAAAGTAGTTCAATCGTTCCTGGGGTACCGTCTCACACTCCAGGCATTCGGTCTGATGAAGATGATCTCCGTTCTGCATGGTAATCCTTGATCGTTGTTTATCCCACCACCGCGTTGCTTCCGATTCGCGAGCGCACGGCAACCCGAAGGCCGGTCGTGCTCTGTTGTGGCGCCGCAGCGAGCACGGTGTCGCAGCCGAGCGTCGCGCACTGATTCAATACCGTCTGTGGATAGATTCCCACCGTTGTGTCCAGGCCGATGGTGGACTGCACGCCGACCCGGAATCGCGACTCCACCGAGCGGATCGTGTAGGAGGTGTGCGCCGGCTTCTCGCGATCGATCAGATAGCGGAGCAGCCGCATTGCGGCCTCATTGCGGGCATCCGAGGCGTTCACGAACACGGTGAACGTGTGCGCATAGACGTGGAAGGGATCGCGCAGCGGATCACCCGTGCTCACCAGCGCGAACTCGCCGATGGTCGCGTACTGATCCAGCTGCAGCCGCGAAACGATCGCGTCGCCCCAGACGGCGGTCCCGTTGTTGAGGCCCGCATTGTTCGTGAGGAAGGTCCATCTGCGCTGCTGGAAGCCTTCCTGGATGCGCACCTCGATGCCGAGCGCGAGTTGAATGAAGCGCTTCAGCCCCTGCGGCGTGCCGCGGATCGCGTATAGTTCCGACGCATGCCGAAGCAGGCGGCGGCGCACGGCCGTGGTCCACGTCGGCAGGAAGAGCATGTCGATCCAGCTTCCAAGCCACGGCAGGAAATCCGCCGGTACGCCGTCCGGATCGAGGTAGCGCACCAGATCGTCCACCTTCAGCTCGATGCTCGAGAACACGGTCTCGAAGATCGAGAGGAAGCGCTCCATGAAGTCCTTGCTCACCGGGTCCGCCTGGTAGATCGCCGGCAGGTACTGCAGGTAGCCGGCGCGCGGGAAGTGGGCAACGATGTGCCGCACGACCGGCGTGGTGCTCCCGTCCCCCACCATCACGATCTTCAGCCACAGATACCGCCCGGGTCCGCTCATCACCAGGAAGTCCGTCGCGTTCGTCGCCACGGTGCGCCAGTCGTCGTCGGTGAGGCCCGCGATATCCAGGTCGCTGAGCGCGGTCGCCGAGGTGTAGGTCGAGACGGTGATCGACGCGCTCGTCGGCAACGGCTCGGCCAGCTCCAGCTCGATGCGATGCCACTGGCATCGATCCACGACACTGTCGATGGCGGCGGAAACGTAGGTCCCCGATCGCTTGAACCCGTTGAACGGCGGCGTCCATGTCACCAGCGGCCCATCGACACCGCAGATCACCGTACGTCCCTTCTCGTCGCACGCCATCGCCCGCGCGCCGCAGCAATGCTGAAAGCGTCCGGAGATAGCAAGGCCCCCGCCGCTCGTGCTCACACGGCACACCCTCCCCCCGTGCGCGATCAACAGGTCGCCGTCGGCCGTGAGCGTCATCGCCGTGGGCGGGAATGCCGCATCCACCTGCTGCGCGAACGTCAGATGATCGACCACGCGACCTTCGGCGTCCAGCACCGTCACGCTCGGGCTTGCGGCGTCGGTCACGTAGACCCGACCGGCCGAGTCGACAACGAGGTGCTCCGGGTGCGTGAACGCCGTTCCGGTTCCGAGCGCAGCCGGATAGGCGGCGTCCCATTCCACCAGAATGTCGCGCGATCCGCTCGCCTGGATGTCGGCGAGCACGAGGCTCCGCGCGGCTTCGAGGTTCGCGACTTCGTTCACGAGAACTTCCGTCTCGGCCGCCGATGCGGGCGTGGTACCGGGGGCGCCGGACCATGCCTCCAATCGTCCGATCGCCGGTATCCAGGCGTAGCGCCGGTTCGCGGCCGTGCCGTAGAGCACCTGGAACATGTGCGCGGCGAGGGTCGTGCCGTCGTACGCGGTGAATTGGTCGGCGTCGAGATCCAGCTTCTGCACGCGCCCGTTGCCGCGATCGGCGATCCACAGATCACACGCGGCGTCGAGCGCCACATCCCATGGCTCGTTGAACTCACCGAGCCCCGTGCCGAAGGCGGGGTCGCCGACCGACGGGCCGAGATCCTCCATGTATCCCTTCGCGGGGGCGTCGGCCAGGTCCGCGGCGGTGACGCGCCGTCCCCAGATCTCCTTGAGCGCGAGGCCCTCCAGCGTGAAGCACTGCACGCGGTGGTTGCCGGCATCGGCAACGTAGAGCAGCCCCGTGCGCGAGATCGCGAGCCCACGCGGTCGGTTGAACTTTCGGGGCGCCGTCCCCTCGCCCCCGATGCAGCGCAGATACGTGGTCGAGTTCCTGCAGAGCGGTCCGGCTGGAATGGCCGCCGGATAGTCATCCTCCCACTCGCGCACGATCGTGCCGGCACCGGTATCCGACGAGCCGCCGCAGCCGCAGGAGCACGATCCGCTCGAAGCCGTTGCCGCCGCGGCGGCCTTCGTGCCCGAGCCGCCGCAGCCGCACCCGCCGCTCGACGTGCTCTTCGATCCGCAGCCGCACCCACCCGAGGCACCACCGCTTCGGCAGGTGCAGGCATGCCCGTCGCTTCCGATGATCTGCTCCACCAGGCACCGGGCCATCGTCGCGTCCCAGATCTCGGTGGAGATCACCTCCACATCGCCGAGGCTCGCCGGCACGGTCCGGATCGATCGCGGCCAGCGCTCCAGGCGCTTCGCGGTCGGCACCCACACGAATCTGTCGTCGGCGTAGTCGCCCCCGCCGATCTTGAAGAAGAGCGCCCACGGCGCAATCCCCTCGCGCGTCACGATCTTCACGATGGCGTTGTCGGCGGCATCGGAGACGTAGACGGCGCCGTCCGGTGCGATCGCCGCGCCGGTCGGATTCTCGAGGCCGCCGAACGTGCCGTGATCGTCCACCAGCGGAACCGCCGGCGCCGGCACCTCGCTCAGGCGCAGAGCATCACGACCCGCCGCGATGTCGTCGAGCAGCGCCGCGCGCCAGCCGTCGTGCGGTCCGGCGCCCTGGTGCCCGTCGAGCAGGAGATATGTCGGGGTTTCACTCACAGGTTCGTATGCCTTCAAGTATCAAATGACAACGTGTTTTGCGTCGGAGAAGCATCGAAAAATCCTGGGTCGTTGCGAGCGACCGAAGGGAGCGTGGCAACCTCTCCGCATTGCACTGCGA
>CAZJYH010000282.1:0-6602 GCA_964549365.1 uncultured Alphaproteobacteria bacterium | reverse complement strand
ATGCCGCCGATCTCCAGCAGCTCCGGCGGGGAGAAGAAGATCATCGAGGTGGGAAACCCGACGATCGTGTTGGCCAGGGTGGCGCGGTCGACCACGATATGCGAGAGCCCGCGCGCCTTCGCGTCGAGCGCGCACGCGAGACCGGCCGGCCCGGCGCCGACGATCAGGACGTCATATGGAGAGGGTTGGGTGAACATTCAAACGTTCAACGTTTCAAGTTCAAAGTTTCGCGTTCAGAGTTGTGTTGTCGCGGAGTTGACTCCGCGACCCGTCACCCTCGCAATTGATTGAAACGCGTTCAAGAACCGGGTTGCCATCCACGCGAAAGCGGCGATTCAGGAAGACGATGTGGATGCCTGATCACGTCAGGCATGATGGATATGAACCAAGCCCCGTGTCCGGGTAGTGCTATACCGATAGCGTATACGACACGCGTTAACCAGTAAGACGATTCCTCGTTGGAGGGCGCGAAGGAACGCATTGACCTCGCCACCCGCAGCTCGCTGAAGCTCCTGCGTCGGTGCCACTTGCTTGGAACGTATCACTTGTCACTTGGAATGCGGAACGAGCAACCTCATCGCCACAGCGACAGGATCGCCAGCGACGCGGCGATCGTCGGCACGGCAACAACCAGGCCGATCAACACGAAACGTCCCACGCTGATGTTCACGCCGTGGCGGCGAAGCATCTCGATCCAGAGCAGGCCGGCAAGCGATCCCATCGGCAGCAGGCGCGGACCCAGGTCGCCGCCGACGAGCGCTGCGAAGACGCCGAGGTTTCCCGTTGACGTTGCGCTCTCCAGCGCCATCATGTTCAAGTGCGACATCGGGTGGTTGTTGAGCACGGCCGAACCGATGGCCGAGGCGACTCCGATGGTGACGATCCCCGAGCCCTCGTACAACGCCGCCAGCCGATCCACCAGCCCCACCTCGCGCAGCCCGAAGGACATGACGAGCACGCCGAGCAGGAACGCCAGCGTCTCCCACGACACCCCCGTGCGCACGATCTCCAGCGGGTTGGCGCGCAGCGGTCCGCGCGCCAGAAGCAACGAGAGAAGCGCGCCGACGCTTGCCACCGCCCACACGGGACCGCCGATCGATCCGAAGACCGGATAGGAGACGAGCACGCAGGCAAGCAGCGCCATCATCACGCGCTGCTGTGCCGTGGAGCGCGGGGCCACAACCCGCGTCGCTTCGATCGGCACCTTCAGCGACTCGGAGAACATGCCGCGGAGCACGAAGTACGCGATGATCCAGCCGGCAACGGCCACCGGCACCATGTGCAGCGCGTAGTCGTTGAACCCGATCTTCAGAAACTCGGAGACCACCATGTTCATCGGGTTGGAGACGGGCAAAGCGGCCACGCCGGCGGACATGAAGACCGCGAACGCGAAGAGCGGCACCATGTGGATTCGCCCGGGGTACCGGCGTTGCACCAGGATCACCACAACAGGAGTGAGCAGCAGGATGGCGGCGTCGTTGTTGAGCGCGGTGGAGGTGAGGATACCCAGGCCGAACACGAGGAGGAAGAGTCGCCGGGTGGAGGTCGCACGCGCTTCGATCACCGCGGCCCACCATTCGAGCAGCCCGGTGCGTCGGGCAACCTCGGTCATCACCATCACCGAGGCGAGCGCCACGAACGGGCTCCACAGATTCGTCGCGGCGAGCACGAGATGCTCCGGCCGTACGATGCCCAGCGCGAGCATGAAGATCACGCCGCCGAACGCAGCCATGGCCGGCGTCAGACGGAACGTCGCGCCGAAGCGGGGCCGTGTCACCACCAGTCCGAGCGTGACGGCCACCGTCGAGTAGGCCGCGATCTCATTCATGCGTTGCGCCTTGGGTTAGTTCCTGGGGAGGGGAGAACCCTCGCGGCGGATTTCGCCGGCCCCGAATCTACTCCTCCCCCGCGAAATCCACCAGCGCCTGCACGTCGCCGATGCCGGCCGCGCTCAGAACGTCGCGCCCACCGAGGAAGCTCAACTCCACGAGGAACGACGCGCCCACGATGGTCCCACCGCTCATGCGCACCAGTTCGGCGGCGGCGCTCATCGTGCCGCCGGTCGCGAGCAGATCGTCGTGCAGCATCACCCGCTCCCCTTCGGCGATCGCGTCGCGGTGGATCTCGATGCAGTCCGTGCCGTACTCCAGCGCGTATTCCACGCTGTGCGTCTCGGAGGGGAGCTTGCCGCGCTTGCGGATGATCACCAGCCCCGCGCCGATCAGATATGCAACGATACCCCCCACGAGAAACCCGCGCGACTCCACCACTGCCACCTTGCTCACGCCGGCATCGCGATATCGCTCGGCCAGCTCGTCGGCCGCCTGCCGCAACGCCGACGCGTTCGCCAGCAGCGTCGTGATGTCGCGGAACATGATCCCCGGCTTCGGGTAATCGGCGATGGACCGTATGGTTGAGCGGAGATCCAGCATCAGTTCAAAGTGACAAGTTCAAAGTTTCAGGTTTCAAGGAGTTCCAGATTCCCCAGTGACAAGACGGATGCCTCGGCATTTGGACCTTGGCACCTCACCATGTACATCCGGGTATGCATCCCGGCTCCACGCTGCCGGCCAACAACTTGGCACTTTGAATGTGAAACTTTGCACTTACGTCTTCACCGCCGCCTTCGCGTACTCGCGGCGCATGATCGCGATGGCGTTGATCGAGATGGACTTCGGGCACGCGGCCTCGCATTCGCCGTGATTGGAGCAGTCGCCGAAGCCCTCCTTCTCCATCTGGGCCACCATGTTCAGCGCACGACGCGCGCGCTCCGGCTCACCCTGCGGATAGAGCGAGAGATGCGCGATCTTCGCCCCGGTGAAGAGCGCGGCCGACGCGTTTGGGCAGGCGGCAACGCAGGCGCCGCAGCCGATGCAGGCCGCGAAGTCGAACGCCTCGTCGGATTTTGCCTTCTCCACCGGCAGGGTGTTCGCATCCGGCGCGTTGCCGGTGTTCACCGACACGTAGCCGCCGGCGGCGATGATCCGGTCGAACGCGCCGCGGTCCACCACCAGGTCCTGCACGATCGGGAACGCCGTGGCACGCCAGGGCTCCACCACCACCGAGTCGCCGTCCTTGAAGTGGCGCATGTGGAGCTGGCAGACGGCGGTGCCGCGATGCGGCCCGTGCGGCATCCCGTTGATCACCATGCTGCACGATCCGCAGATCCCCTCGCGGCAGTCGCTGTCGAACTCGATCGGCAGCTCCCCCTTGTGGATCAACTGCTCGTTGAGCAGGTCGAACATCTCCAGAAAGGACATGTGGGGATTGACCCCTTCGACGGTATAGGGAACCAGCGAGCCCTGAGCGCTCGGCCCGGACTGCCGCCATACCTTCAGATGTATCGTCATCAGTTTGTCAGCCATGGCTCCACGTTCTCGAATACCAGTTGTTCCTTGTGCATGCGCGACGTCGCGATCTCGCCGGTGTACTCCCACGCGGCCGCGTACGAGAAGTGCTCGTCGTCGCGGAGCGCCTCCCCCTCCTCCGTCTGAAACTCCTCGCGGAAGTGGCCGCCGCACGACTCCTCGCGCTCCAGCGCGTCGCGCGCCATCAGTTCGCCGAGCTCCATGAAGTCCGCGATCCGTCCGGCGAACTCCAGATTCTTGTTCATCATGTCGTTCGTGCCGGGGAGCCGAAGGTTGTTCCAGAACTCGGTGCGCAGCGTCGCGATCGAATCGATCGCATGCCGCAGCCCGTCGCGCGTGCGCCCCATCCCGACGTAGTCCCACATGATCTGCCCCAGCTCGCGGTGAAACTGCACCGCCGTCTTCTCTCCCTTGATCCCGAGCAGCGTGGTGATGCGCGAGCGTGCATCGTTCTCCGCCTCCGCGAACGCCGGGTGCGAGTCGTCCACCTTCGCCATCGGGTTCCCCGCGATATAGTTCCCGAGGGTGTGCGAGATGATGAAGTAGCCGTCGGAAAGCCCCTGCATCAACGCGCTGGCGCCGAGGCGGTTCGCTCCGTGATCGCTGAAGTTCGCCTCCCCCAGCACGAAGAGCCCGGGGATGGTGCTCATCAACTCGTAGTCCACCCAGAGGCCGCCCATCGTGTAGTGCACGGCCGGGTAGATGCGCATCGGGACCTTGTACGGATCGTCGCCGGTGATCTTCTCGTACATCTCGAACAGGTTGCCGTAGCGTTCGGAGATCACCTTCTCGCCGAGCCGCTTGATCGCGTCGGCGAAATCCAGATACACCGCCATCCCCGTCTCACCGACGCCCTTCCCTTCGTCGGCCATCGTCTTCGCGTTGCGCGAGGCAACGTCGCGCGGCACCAGGTTGCCGAAGCTCGGATACTTCCGCTCCAGATAATAATCGCGCTCCGCCTCCGGGATCTGTTCCGGCGGCCGCGTGTCGCCCATTGTCTTCGGCACCCACACGCGGCCGTCGTTCCGCAGGCTCTCGCTCATCAGCGTCAGCTTCGACTGGTAGTCGCCCGAGACCGGGATGCAGGTCGGATGGATCTGCGTGTAGCACGGGTTGGCGAAGTACGCGCCGCGCCGATGGCAGCGCCAGGCGGCCGTCACGTTCGAGTTCTTCGCGTTCGTGGAGAGATAGTAGACGTTGCCGTAACCGCCGGTGCAGAGCAACACCGCGTCGCCGACGTGACGCTCGAGACGGCCGGTGACGAGATCGCGCACGATGATGCCGCGCGCCTTCCCGTCGACCACCACCAGATCGAGCATCTCGCGCCGGTCGAACTGCTGCACGCGCCCGGCCCCCACCATCCGCTCCAGCGCCTGATACGCGCCGAGCAGCAGCTGCTGCCCCGTCTGCCCGCGGGCGTAGAACGTGCGCGAGACCTGGGCTCCGCCGAACGAGCGGTTGCCGAGCAGGCCCCCGTATTCACGGGCGAACGGGACGCCCTGGGCAACGCACTGGTCGATGATGTTGTTGCTGATCTCGGCCAGGCGGTAGACGTTCGCCTCGCGGGCGCGATAGTCGCCCCCCTTCACCGTGTCGTAGAACAGGCGCCAGACCGAGTCGCCGTCGTTCGGATAGTTCTTCGCGGCGTTGATCCCTCCCTGCGCCGCGATGCTGTGCGCGCGGCGGGCGGAATCCTGGATGCAGAAGGACTTGACGTTGTAACCGAGTTCGGCAAGCGTGGCCGCGGCCGAGGCGCCGGCAAGCCCGGTGCCGACCACCAGGATCGTATGCTTCCGCTTGTTGTTAGGGTTGACCAGCTTCGCCGTGTTCCGGTAGTTGGCCCACTTCTGCTGGATCGTTCCGGAAGGAATCTTGGAATCGAGCACGGAGGATTGTTCCATCGTTGAGTTACTCATGCGGCACCTCCATGCAGGCTCGTGTAGTAGAGCCAGACCGGGAGGAAGATGAACATCGCGGCCAGCACCACCGCAACCAGAAGCGCCAGCGAGTAGATCGCGGCCGAGGCCCGTGGGCGCATCGCACCGAGCGATTGCAGCATGCTCCAGACGCCGTGGCGCAGATGGAAACCGACCAGCAGCACGCAGCCCACGTAGAACGCCACCCACATCGGATTGGAGAACGTCTCCACGGTGATGCGCCGCAGATCGTGCAGCTCCTTGCCGTCCACCACCTGCACATACCCTTCGGCCGGGCCCGGCCCAAAACGGAACTGCACCAGGTGGATCACGAGGAACAGGAGCATCACCAGCCCCGTGACGATCATCGTCCGGGAGCTGATCGACTGCTTGCTCGGCCCTCCCTTGCTCGCGGTCACGGCATACCCCCCCTTGCGCGCCGCACGTTTGCGCAGCGCGATCGCGATGCCGATGTAGGCATGCGTGAGGATGGTGAGCCCGAGGCCGATCTCGATCAGGTAGAAGAGCGCGCCGAAGCCGTGAAGGAACGCGCCGTACTTGTTGAAGGCGCTCTTGTCGGGGCTGAGCAGGCTGAGATTGCCGGAGATATGGGCGACGAGGAACAGGACGAGGAACAGGCCGGTGATCCCGGTCAGAAGCTTGCGCCCCACCTGTGAGGTAAGGGCCGTCAGCAGTTTGGATTGGTTGTTCATATCGCTTGAAGGAATCGCAAGGACGATCGCTCGCGCGCTCGCGTGGGCAGATCGTCGGCCCGGACGGACCATGAAGGCCCCGTCGCCGTGTCGGCGCATTTGCCGAGCCACGGCACCGGCAGAAACGCGCAAGATCGAAGGTGCCGTCAAGGGTGCCCAGATCAGGACTTAGCAGGGAGAAGATAGCATAGGCCGCGCGAAAGGCGGAATGACAAATGTCACGTGTCGAACATTTTGTCGGTCTGCGGCTCGGTCGATCTGCAGCTCGGCGATCTTCCGCTCGGAGCGGTCCGGCACGAACAGCAGCGCGATGGTGCGGAGCAACGAGACGGGCAACGCGGCCTGGGAGAGGATGACAATCTCGGGTCCGTCGGGTGGGGCGCAAATCCCTCCGGACCTCCCCTTTGCCACGATCCATTACCCATAAGTCCTCTGCGCTGGACTTACTGATTTCGCCCAGGGCTCACGCCGGCAATCGGCACCGGTTTGGCCGGGAGCAGCCCGATCACCGCAAAGCCCAGGAAACCGAACAGGAAGCCGGGGATGCCGGTCACCTCGCTGTATCCCTTCGACAGCCCGAGCAACGCCCCGGCGAACGCGTAACA
>CAZJYH010000281.1:0-6608 GCA_964549365.1 uncultured Alphaproteobacteria bacterium | reverse complement strand
TTCTCCGTCTGTGATTTCGCCGACACGCCGCTGCCGGAGGAGTGGGGCGTGGTGCTGATGAATCCGGAGTATGGCGCGCGCCTTGGCGACGAACGGGCGTTGGAGCGCACGTACGCTCGCATCGGAGATTTCTTCAAGCAGCGCTGCGCCGGATACACCGGCTATGTCTTCACCGGCAACAGCGATCTGGCAAAGCGGATCGGTTTGCGCACATCGCGACGGCTTCCGTTTTACAATACCACGATCGAGTGTCGCCTGCTCGAATACGAGCTCTACTCCGGCACGCGCCGGCACAATACCGTCATCGAGGAAGGGAGTGATGGAGAAGCTGAATCTGCATGAAGCGTTTGGGAGGATCGACACGCCGTGGACTCCGCGTCTGGCCGGCACCGTCAACGACTGTGCCGTGAAGCTGGCGCGGTTTCAGGGCGAGTTCCTCTGGCATCATCATGAGGCCGAGGATGAGATGTTTCTCGTGATCAAGGGGAGTGTGCGGATGCTGTTCCGCGATCGGACGGTGGAGTTGAACGAAGGAGAGATGTTGGTGGTCCCGCGCGGCGTTGAGCATTGCCCCGTTGCCGATGCGGATGCCTGGGTGTTGATGGTGGAACCTGCTACAACCTTGAATACGGGAAATGTCCGAAATATGCGCACCGTGCCCGAGATCGACACGATCTGACGGACACGGTGCCATTTCTGCGTTGCTGAGGCGGTGAGAGTGCCAATGGTACAGTCAAAGAAAAAAAATCCGCGCGCCTCATCACTCTCTCTCCACTCGTGCGAGACGCGCGGATGTTCTTGTAGTGTTCCCCTCAAGGAGCACAACGCTATCTGGATATGTCTGGTCGCGTGACATACGATAGCTGTGGACAAAAATAACGCAGCGCAATAGGGGTTCTCAATCGCATGAAAATGTGATTTTGAACAAGGTGATACTTTTAGATGAACCGTTTGAATCAAACAGCCCGCAACGCCTTGTATCGCGGCATTTTGAGGACACTGCCATGAAGATCGAAACGCTCGCCGTGCACGCCGGAGAACAACGGGCGCAGGGCGCCGTCGCCGATCCGATCGTTCTGTCAACCACCTTCTCTCATCCCTCCGAGGAGATCGAGACAAATGGATGGACGTACGGTCGCACGGATAATCCCAATCGCGCCGCCTTCGAGCATTGCGTGGCCACGCTCGAAGGCGGTGCCGAATGCATGGCGTTCGCGAGCGGCATGGCGTCCGTTTCGGCGCTGCTGCAGACATACGCTCCGGGCGATCACTTTGTCGTTGAACGGGATTGTTATTACGGCCTGCGCGTTCTGCTGCGTGAAACATTCGAACGGTGGGGATTGAATTGTACATTCGTTGATCTGGCGGAGACCCCGACGAATCCGCTGCTGAAGGTGGTGGATCTCGCCGCGCTCGCCGGTATCGCGCACGCGGCCGGAGCGCTGCTCGCGTGCGACAACACCTTCGCGACGCCGGTCGGACAGCTTCCCTTCGAGTTCGGGGCGGACGTCGTCATGCACTCGGCAACGAAATTCCTGAGCGGCCACAGCGATGTGCTTGCCGGGGCGATCGTCCTGCCGAGTGCCGGGGATCTGGCCGAGCGGCTGCGTCGTGTGCAGCGGACGATGGGCGCCGTCCCCTCTCCGTTTGAGTGCTGGCTGGCGATGCGCGGCATGAAGACCCTTCCGCTTCGCGTGCGCGCGCAATCCGAAACGGCGGCTGCGGTGGCGAGTTTCCTCGTCGAGCACGAAGCCGTCGAGCGCGTGCACTATCCGGGGCTGACCGGG
This sequence comes from uncultured Alphaproteobacteria bacterium, assembly GCA_964549365.1. Classification (GTDB taxonomy): domain Bacteria; phylum Bacteroidota; class Ignavibacteria; order OLB7; family OLB7; genus JAFDZV01. Next base: position 4,821 of record CAZJYH010000281.1, on the reverse strand, counting down.
CATCCCGGGCACGATGTGGCCGTGCGCCAAATGCGCGCCTTCGGTGGCGTGCTTTCGTTTCAGGTGCGTGGCGATGCCGAGGCGGCGATTGCCGTTGCGGCGCGCACGCAACTCTTCACGCGGGCCACCAGCCTCGGCGGCGTGCACAGCCTGATCGAACATCGTGCCTCGGTGGAGCCCCCGGATTCCACCACGCCCCGCAACCTCCTGCGGCTGGCGATCGGGCTCGAGCATCGCGACGACTTGATCGAGGATCTCGCTTCGGCGCTGCGCGGCGCGTAGAGGAGTGCCGACCGTGCGCCCGCGAGTCCGGAATTCCGCTGATCGATGCGATACGCCATCGGTTCCTGAACAAGGTGTTGTTGCACAATTGCTTGCCAAGTGCGCAGGATCCTGCCGGGTGGGTGAAGTGGCGGCTGCGTCCCTCCCCTTTTCCAAAGCATACCCGGGTGTAGCGAGGGAGGGAGGTCAGGAGGGGGGCTGCCGGACGCGCCTGTCGGCAGCGCATTGCTTCGATGGGAACTCCCTCCCCCCCCCGATGTACGCATCGGGGCCACCCCGTCGTTGGAAAAGAGGGGGAGCGGAATGTCACGGCTCTGATATCCGGGGGTGTATCGGAAGAGACGGCCACTGACGAAGGATGTATTGCGCAACAACGTTCCTGAACAATCACAAATCATGCGAGCAATGAACGGGACACTGGACGATGAGGATCGACGCCTGCAGGCCACCTGGGACGTGAAGGCGGAGGAGTGGCATGTGCAGGTGGGGGAGGATGGTGATCGGAACCGTCGTTTCAACTCCGACCCGGTCCTTCATCGGATGTTGGGCGAGGTTGCCGGCGAGCGCGTGCTCGATCTCGGATGCGGCACGGGATACCTCGCGATCAAGCTTGTGGGGCTCGGCGCGGATGTGATCGGCGTGGACCTCTCGCCGGCAATGATCGAGATTGCCCGGAGGAACGCGCAGGCGGCCGGGGCTCGCGTTGAGCTGCATGTCGCGAGCTGCTCCGATCTTTCGATTGTGGCATCCGGGAGCGTCGACGCGGCCGTCAGCAACTATGTGCTGATGGACGCGCGCGACATGCCGGGCACCGTGCGCGAGCTGTATCGCGTGTTGCGGCCGGGCGGGCGGGCGGTGCTCGTCTTCAGCCATCCGGCGTTCACTCCGCCGGGCGGCTCGTTCCGTCGGAACGACGACGGAAGTATCGAGTTCCGGTGGGTGCGGCCGTATTTCGAAGACGCCGAGTACGAGGAAAGCTGGGGCCATTTCACGACTCCGTTCGTCGGCTTTCATCGGCCCCTCTCGGCGTACTGGCGTGCCTTTCAGGATGCCGGGTTCCTCGTCTCGGAATTCGATGAGCCCATCGTTCCGGCCGATTGCGTCGATCTTCCCGCCGAGAGCATACGGCGCATGCGGTCACGCCCGGACTCGGTTGCGTTCCGCCTGCTCAAACCGGCGTAGCATTACCGGAGGATGCCGTGCAATTCCTGATCATATCGCTCCTCTTCCTGGTGGCCGAACGCATCGTGCCGCAACGTTCGCGGCAGGGGCTTGTGCGGCAGGGCCTCCTCACGGACCTGCTGCATTGGGCCTTCAACGGCTACGCGTTCTATCTCGGCTACGCCGTGGTTGTCGGAGCGGTGTTTGCATGGTTCACCGAGGCGATGCGCGGCGCGGGCCTGGGGAGCGTCTTCGAGATCCACCTGGTGCGCGGATGGGCGCTGCCGTTGCAGCTTGCCGTGCTCTTCGTCGTGCAGGACTTTCTGATGTGGTGCACGCACAACCTGCTGCATCGTGTTCCGTTGCTCTGGAAGATTCACCGCGTGCACCATTCGGTCACCACCATGGACTGGTTCGGCAACATGCGGTATCATTGGGGCGAGATCGTTGTGTACAACCTCGTGATGTTCTTCCCGTTGATGCTGCTCGGAGCCGATGCCTCGCTCTTCGTCTACATCATCCCGTTCAACACCTTCATCGGCCATTTCAACCATGCGAACATCCGGGTGGACCTCGGTCCGCTGAAATACGTGCTCAACTCGCCGCGCATGCACATCTGGCATCATGACCGCGACGGCGCCGCCTCGCACAACAAGAACTTCGCGATCGGACTGAGTGCCTGGGATTGGATCTTCGGGACGGCGTATCTCCCCGATACGAATGCCGGGCCGGAGCCGCGTGCGTTGGGGTTCGAGGGGATCGACGAGTTTCCGGCCACGTTCCTCGGCCAGCAGCTGTACCCGATGTCGTTGTTGTGGCGGCATAGCTCGTTCTTCGCGCTTCTGGCCGCGGCCTCCTTGTTATGCTTATGAACCGGCCGGCACCGTCACGTCTGTAAGGAATCGTCGATCCCGCCGAATATCTGTTGCGACGAATATTGATCCGACTTATATTTGTGCTGTTCGATTATGCGATAAGGATTCCGAGGGGGGAGTGGTGCGTTGGGAATCGGAACGAATCAGTGGAGGAGAGCACGATGATTACGATACGCCCATCGGCCGAACGCGGCCATTTCGATCACGGCTGGTTGAATACATATCACAGCTTCTCGTTTGCGAGCTATTACGATCCCGCGCACATGGGCTTCCGTTCGTTGCGGGTGATCAATGAGGACCGCGTAATCGGAGGCGCCGGGTTCGGCACCCACTCGCACCGCGACATGGAGATCCTCACCTACGTGCTTTCCGGTGCGCTGGAACATCAGGACAGCATGGGGAACGGGTCGGTGATCTTCCCGGGGGATGTGCAACGGATGAGCGCGGGGACCGGCATCGCGCATAGCGAGTACAATCATGAGAAGGATCAACCGGTGCACTTCCTGCAGATCTGGCTGTTGCCGGAGCGCAACGGGATCGTGCCCGGCTACGAACAGCGTACCTTCCCCCAGGAGGAACGCAACGGGCGCCTGCGTCTGATCGCTGCCCGGGACGGGCGGGAGGAGTCCGTGCGGATCAATCAGGATGTGGACCTCTTCGCGGCGACGCTCGAACCCGGCCGGGGCGTGACACATCCGCTGAAGTCGGGGCGCCATGCATGGCTGCAGGTTGCCCGCGGCGGCGTGGAACTGAATGGTGTCCGAATGGTCGCCGGCGACGGCGCCGCCGTAAGCGACGAATCCATGCTTGAGGTCACCGCGACCGAGGGCGCCGAGATTTTGCTGTTCGATCTTGCCTGATCCCCTCACAGGTGCCGCCGGGCCGGCGAACTTCACCGGCCGGCGGCGTAACGCCCCGTGGAAGTTCCACACCGACACTGTCAACACACCGAAATTGCCGGGATGAAGCCATGAAGATCCTTGCGTTCGCCGCGTCGCTGCGGCAGGAATCCTACAACAAGAAACTGCTGGCGCTCGCCGCCGGCATCGCCCGCGAAGCCGGGGCGGAGGTGGATCACGCGGACTTCCGCGAGTTCGATATGCCGCTGTACGACGGTGACCTGCAGGCGACACAGGGCCTCCCCCCCGGGGCGCTGGAGCTCGTGCGTCGCATCGAGGCTGCCGACGGCATCATGATCGCGTCGCCCGAGTACAACTTCTCGCTCCCCGGAACGCTGAAGAATGCCATCGACTGGGTCTCTCGTGCGCGGCCCGTTCCGTTTCGCGGCAAATCCGGCCTGCTGCTTGCCGCGTCGACGTCGTTGGTGGGAGGGATTCGGGGGCTGTGGCAGTTGCGCATCCCGCTGGAAGGGAACGGCGTCCTGATTCATCCGGACATGTTCGCGCTCGCGCAGGCCCAGAATGCCTTCGATGATGAGGGAGAGCTGAAGGATTCCGCGCTTGCCGACAGATTGCGCGGCCTTGTGGGCGCCTACGTCGGCGTTGGGAACGCGCTGGCCGGCGTGCGCTGGTGAGCCGGGTGCCGGACGGCGTCCACAATCCCGCTCTGCAGATGACCGGCGTGCAACGGCGGAGGGGAGGCTGCGGCCTGCCGAGACCCCGGCCTTCCGAGGTTGTGGCACGGTTATGACCCGGCGCATTGAACGATACGCCGACAACCGTTATCTTCGCGCTCGACATGAGAGCGCTGAGAACATATCTGCACGTGATACTCGCCGTTGCGGTCGCGCTGACGTTGATGGCGCCGGCCGTGGCGGCTTCTCCGTCCTGCGCCCGCGCATGTGCGGGGGGATATGGCGGGGCCTGCTGCGTCGAGCAGGGAGGGAGCCGTGCACGGCTCGGCGGCTGCTGCTCAACGGCGACGGCGTGCGGTGGCGCTGCGTCCGAAACACACGCCGGCGGCTGCTGCTCGGGGAGTTCCGAGGCATGCCCGTGCTGCCCGCAGCTCGTTCCGGCCATCCTCTCGAACGCTTCCGTGCCGTTCCTTCGGCTCGGTGTGGTGGTCGAAACGATGCTGATCGTGCCGCTCAGCCTTGTCAGCGTCGACCCGCCGCTTCAGCCTCCGCGCGCATGATTTCAGGAACGCGCGACGATCGCGACAGCGCGGTGCGGCATATCACGCGCGGCGATCGCACAGCCTGTCCGTTGCGGACGGCCGGTGGTCATCGATTCAATTCAGGATTTTGGAGATTCCGACAATGCGTACAATGATCAGCGCATTTGTGGTGGGAGCGGCGGCTCTGGTTGTGGGCCTTACATCGGTCGGCACCGGTGCGGACCGCGCTGAGACCGCGCCCACATGCTCAACGAGCGGCGCGGCCTGTTCATGCGCCTGCAACGGCGTGAAGGCCGCATGCGTCTGCACGCCCGCCTGCTGCCCGTGCGACAATGCGGCATGCGGGAACGGATGCTGCGGCGGCAGCTGATTCAGGAACACGAGGCCGGGCAATCGTTCCGGCCGGTCGAACAAGAGGCGCGCGTCC
>CAZJYH010000280.1:3260-6615 GCA_964549365.1 uncultured Alphaproteobacteria bacterium | reverse complement strand
GCCTGCCCTGTCGAAGATCCCGATGGAATCGGGGAGCGCAGCGTGGGGGCTCGCAATGACACGTGGAGTATCTGATTGTCAATTCTAGGATGGGCGCCTAGTCGAGCCACATTGCGATGGAGAGGGTTCCAACAAAAGGGAACTCCCCGTCTGTCATCTGAACGACGTGGGGGATCCATACACGTCGGTAATTACGGGAGCTTCCCACGCCTACGGAACACCGCGGACCTTTCACTGCGTGGCGCCATGAGCGCGTCCAAACAATAATCCGCCGCAGAGTGCAGGGGAGATCGCACGCATGACCGACAATTTACGCATGCACAACAGCGCATCGGCATCAGGGACAATGAGTCGGGCCGCGAATACCGGCGGCGAGGACATCGATCGACGCGCATCCGGTATGGCGGACGAGCAGAACGCGTACGTTACTTCCGGGTCGTACGATCTCGAGGCACTGGCGCTCTTCCTGTTGGGACAGGTCATCGTCGGGAGAAAACAGCCGGCGGATCAGGCCCTCCCGGAATCGCTCGAAACGCTTATGGCCACGGCCCGGGCCTTCATGCTTGTCGGACGTTCGTTCGAATCGGCCATGACCTACGAGCGCCTCATCCGCCGGTACGAACAGACCGCGGGAGCGGCCGAACACGTCATCTGGGCATATTTCAACGCAGCTTGCGCATTCATGCGCGCGGGGATGACCGCACGCGCATGTGAACACTTTACCACGGTGGCGCAGCGGCGCATCGAAGAGACCGCCATCGATTGTCGCATCGTCGTGCTGGCGTTGGAGGGAATTCGCCAAAGCAGCATCCTTCTCGACGGAATGCAGACCGAACGCAATCGTCGATATTCACGGCATCACAAATAGCAATCCCACGCATTGTCTCCGTGCCTCGTGCCGTTGCCCGGCGGAAACCGGAGGGAGTTCGGCCGAACGGGACACGAATATGACACCCGGCCGCCGCCTTGAACGTACGGACATTCGGACGCGGCCGATGACGGCATTCAAGGGCCTGAGAGCGTGTCTGTAAAGCAGGGGCGCCCGCCAGTCGGTAGCAATCACGACGTTTGCTTATGGCCTGTCATTCCCGCGAAGGCGGGACTCGAAGAGCTGCGAAGCGCATCCAGGGGGCTTCGACGTGGATCCCCGCGTACGCGGGGATGACAATCCCGGTTCTTCACTGACAATTGGCTTTACAGACGCGCTCTGATGCGGAGCGCGACGGACATTTCAGGCGGACATTTCACGAGGACCGATTGGCCGAGGGAAGGGAAAGGGCGTGGTGCACGAGTCGTAGGGAGAAAACAGAGGCGGTGGGAACGTTGACGCCAATCAACGCCCCACCGCGCACCCTTCGAACCTTGAACTCAATCCGAGGCGGCAGTCCGCACAAGGCTGCGTTCGTCGAGCAGCTTTATCCGCGCGCCGCGCACGACGAGGATCTGGTTTTCCTGAAGTCGCGACAATGTCCTGCTGACCGACTCCGGCGCCGCTCCGACGATGTTGCCGAGTTCGACCCGCGTGAGCGAAACACGCAACGTGGCGTTGTCGCGCTCCAATCCGCACGACGCCTTCAGGCTGAGAATCGCCTCGGCGATGCGTGACGGAAGCGAACGGCACACCAGGTGCACGCTCGACTCTTCGGCATGACGGAGATCTTCCGAGAGGATCAGCATGACGCGGCGAGCGAGCCGGGGGTTGTCGTCGAGAATCCGAAGAAATATCTCGGCACGCATCACATGGGTGGTGGTGCGTTCCAGCGCGGTCGCCGAAACCGCGTTCACATCGCCGGCGATCACGCCACGATACCCGATCGTGTCGCCGGTCCCCGCCACATGCAGGGTACGATCGCGTCCGTGTGGGGTCATAACGTGAAGCTTGACCGCTCCGGCCAACACGAAGTGAACGGAAGTCGCGCGTTCGTCGGCATCGAACAGACGCCCTCCCTTCTCATGAACCACGTGCTTCGGCGTGAACGAGGCAGTCATGACATCCGCCGCCTGGAAATCCTCGAATAAAGACTTCTCGACCGGCGGGCATTGTTCCCATCTGGAAATTTCCGTCCGACGCTGATTAATATGCATAGCGAGCACCATGGACATTGGCTGAATAACGGCCCTCGACGACGTACTCGGATACGATTGAAAGACCACCACCAGCGGGAGTTGAAGGCATGCGTTTCTTGCATGAATGCCGCAACATGCCGCGGTGAGGTTCGATTCGAATCGTCGTGCGCCACGCCGTTCGAGAGTCTGTGTCCGATGCAGCGATGAGTCGGCTGAATTTTGCCTATTCATCACCGCACTCAAAACTATCGGATCCCGATCGTTCGAACCAGAAGCATCTCCATGATTTCGATCACCGACAAGCACTGCGATTTATGTCAGGAATTCCCTTACACGCGACTCACGGTGGAAACATCCGGCGGCCGTGCGGTGGTTGCTCCGGTGAGCCTAGCGGCAGCGCCGTCGATACAAAATGCGGGAGATTTTAATCTTGGTTTACGGGACGGAGATGGCTATTATTGTTCACTTGCGGCGGCCACGTCGCATTGTTGCCGCAGCCGCTCGACCAGCGAGTGTTGGATCGCACAGCCCCCTTCCTTCTACGCTGTACGACCATCCGGGCCCTCACACCATGTTCCTCGGCGCTCACGACGTAGATCTGCAAAGGGTACTCATGTCTGTGATCGACGGAATATGTGCCGCTCCGGAACCCTGTGGACACCAGACGATGCCCCACGCCCCGCAGAAAAATTGACCGTTGGAATGCTCGTATCGCTTCCCGTATTCCGTGCGAAGCGTACGTCATGGAGCATCTCGGAGATGAGGATGCTCGCACCGGCAACGATGGGTCGACTCATGTCGATCCGTCCTCGAGCGACACCGTGCCGCGTTGGCCTGGGTAGGCCGCGCAACGTTCGCTCCCCGGGCATTACAACGGCCTGAAAGGGAGAGGCTGTATGCAAGCACTTGGAATTGGCAATCGATCGACGACAACCGCCGCCATGAGGATGGCACGGGCCGGCGTTATACGCGTCGTGTCATCGTATGCTCGCACTCGATGCGCAGGCGATGATGCCGGGTCGGCATGCGTCCGCGCATCCGCCGGGGACTTCGACGGCGGCCGGCGCCGGGAGGAGGCGCAATGAGCGACATGCTTTGGTTGCACCCGGACAACGGGCTGGATTTTCTCGAGCATCATCCCGAGACCATCATCGTCGCAGACGACGGGCGCATCGTCTACGTCAACCCCGCCGCCACCCGGCTCTACAGTGCCGAGAGCCTGACCGAACTGCTCGCGAAGCTGACACCCAGCGTCGACGCGCTCGGCGGCAAAAGGACGAGGACCCGG
>CAZJYH010000280.1:0-3250 GCA_964549365.1 uncultured Alphaproteobacteria bacterium | reverse complement strand
GAGCGACCCCGCCCCCCGTACGTTGCCGTTGCGCCGTATCGACGGAACCATCCGAACGATGATCGCGATATCCACCCCTATCGATACCCCAAACGGGAAGCACTCCCTCGTCTTCCTGTACGACGTCACCGACCGTGAGCATGCAAGCCAGACCGCACGGCGCGACGAGGCGCTGCTGCGTCAGGCCGGTCGCATGGCCCACATCGGGAACTTCAGCCTGCGAACCGACGAGTCGCGCGAGACGGACGCGTGGTCCGACGTGGCGCTCACGATCATCGGGCGACCCCGCGACACGCCGGCGCTCGGCCTTCGGGAGTTCGTGAGCGAGGTGATACATCCGGACGATCGCATGTTCATGCGGTTGTTGATCCGCCGGATGATCCGTGAGGGGGACGCGTTCACCGCAAACTGCCGCATCGTGCGTCCGGAGGGGCCGACGCGCTGGGTGCAGATCGCCGGCGAGGCCGTCCGCGGATGGGACGGGATCGTCGGGTCGATCATCGGCACCATCATGGACGTCACGCGGTTGCGCATTCTGGAAAAGGAGATTCTGGCGGTCGGCACGATGATCCAGACGAGGATCGGCCAGGACATTCACGACGGCCTGGGCTCCCACATCATCGGCATCTACATGATCCTGCACAGCATGATCGCCAACGCACGAAATGGGCAACCCATTCTCGTCGGGGAGCTCGAGGAGATCGCCGAGCTGGTGCGGCAGGCGGCCAACCAGGCGCGCGACATAGCGCGGGGCCTCATCCCCACGATGCTCGACACGCAGGGCTTCGCCGCCACTCTGCACGACATGGCCACCTCGCTGGCCACGCGCTTCGGCGTCGAGTGCACGGTGGACGCCGATCCGGTGGCCGACGAACTCGAGAAGAACGCCGCAACGCAGATGTACTGGATCGCGCACGAGGCCGCGACCAACGCGGCAAAACATGCGAACGCCACGAACATCGTCATCAAGGTCGAGTGGCAGCAGACCGCGCTCACGCTCACCGTCTACGACAACGGGCGCGGGCTGCCGACCGTCGTCGACGACGATCAGGGCCTCGGCCTGCACATCATGCGCTATCGAGCCCATCTCATCGGCGCCACGCTGGCAATCGACAGCTCGCAGAGCAAGGGGACGACCGTCACGTGCGCGCTCCGGGGGCCTCTGCCCCGAGGGCACGTGAATCGGTCGCACAACAGAAACAATCGAAGCATCATATGAAGCACAGAATTTACCTGGTGGACGATCATCCGATCATGCGCAGGGGGTTCGCCTCCCTCATCAACCGAGAACGCGACATGTTCGTCTGCGGTGAGGCCGCATCCGCGCCGGCGGCGCTCGCGCAATTCGCCGACGCCACGCCGGACCTCGCCATCGTCGACATTTCGCTGGGGGGCATGGACGGCATCGAATTGACGAAACGACTGCGGGCGCACCATCCGGACGTGCGCATCCTCGTCGTCTCGATACGCGACGAAGTGCTCTACGCCGAGCGGGCGCTCAGCGCGGGAGCGCAGGGATACATCATGAAGAGTGAGGCCGACGGCACCCTCGTGGTGACGACGATTCGCACGATTCTGAACGGCCGGGTGTACCTGAGCGAAACGATGCGTGATCGGCTGCTGACGCAGTACTTCAGCGAGCGCGGCAAGGCCGGTCGTCCCGCCATCGAACGCCTGAGCGATCGCGAACTGGAAGTGTTCGAGTTGATCGGGCAGGGATTTTCGACGCGCCGGATTGCCGATGCACTCAGCATCAGTGTGAAAACGGTCGAGACCCATCGCATGCGCATCAAGCCGAAGCTCGGATTGGAGACGGGCATCGAGCTTGTGCGGCGTGCCATGCAGTGGGTTCAGGAGGAACAGGCCGGGCCCGACGCCTGACCCTTCGGTCCCCTCGGATGTTCAGTTTATCCCACCGCATTATCTCCCTCATGATCGCGGTCATGGCCGCCGCCGTATTCCGGCCCTACCTTTGCACGTAGTCATCCGAACGTCGGTGCCGATACGGCGCCGACCGATGACAACATCAAGGGGAATGCGATACAGGGTCGCGTACGGACATCACAACTCCGCCGTCCCGGACGCCGCCGACGATCCCATTCGACGATCCCGCACCAATCATTCCAGAGGGGGCATTCCGCCATGCATTGGAAAGTCGCGACCGTGACCGCAGCCCTCGGAGCAGGGCTGATGTATCTGTTTGATCCCAAACGCGGCCGAGGCCGGCGCGCAACCGCACGCGACCGCATGAAGCGAGTCGTCCGCGGCGGCCGGCAGGATTTACTCACCGCCGCCCGCGATGTTCAGAACCGCGTAACGGGACTGGTTGCCGAATCGATCGCGCGCGTGAAGGCCGCCCCGGTCTCCGACCATGTTCTCGTCGAGCGCATACGATCGCGCCTCGGACACATCGTGACGCAGCCGCGCACTGTGTCGATCACCGCCGCCGACGGCGTCGTGCACCTGAACGGCACACTCTTCGCCGATGAGGCAGAGGCGCTCGTCAGGCGCATCCGAACGATGCGCGGCGTTGCGGGGGTGGAAAACACGCTCGTGATCGTCGATCACGAAGAGGGACAGGGAGCGCCGGAGGGCTCGGCTTCCGAGTCGAATGCGCCGCATGGCAGGCTCCCCGGCGCACAGATGCTGCTTCTCGGCGCCGCCGGAGGCATTCTCTCCCTGTACGGAGTCGGTCGGCGCAACATGCTCGGCGTCACGCTCGGAACCGCCGGCGCGGCGCTCACACTGCGCTCGGTCCGCAATCGGCGTCAGCGCAACCTTTCGGCGTCTCCGGCCGGCGACATCGCGGCGAACGGAACGCTCGCAGAGGCGCACCCGGCCCAGGGGGATGTCGAATTGGGCGTCGCGTCGCATGCGGACGCCACGACGACGGCAGACGAGGCGGTCAGCGCGGCCGCGCCGGTGATCGACCTGGCGCCGGACACCGATCGCGACGACACCCCTCGTCGCCGCCCTCGATAGAGCAAACAGAATCGCCGCAGACGTGAGGACAGGAGCCGCGCGCACGACGAAACAGGCTCGCCGCGGAATGATCCGCATGCCGGCTCCTCTTCTCACGCAGCGGCCCTCCACATTGCGCACCCGGTGAACGCCCCTGCAGCGTCGCTGCAACGCGCATCGCGCCCCCACACCCCGCCCACCCGAGGACCCATCCCCAAGTATACCACCGGGTAGCGCCGTCCGCCCGGAGCGTCCCAACGCCGGCCCGAAGCACACCGTCACGTACACG
>CAZJYH010000279.1:0-6652 GCA_964549365.1 uncultured Alphaproteobacteria bacterium | reverse complement strand
CGGCGTTCCGGAGTGAACTCGGCTGCCAGGTCGGATTCCACAACCACAACAATCTCGGCCTCGGCGTGGCCAACACGGTGATCGCCATCGAGGCCGGCGCCGACCGTGTGGACGGCTCGCTCGCCGGTATGGGCGCGGGCGCGGGGAACTGTGCGCTGGAGGCGCTGATCGCGGTGACCGATCGCATGGGCATCCGCACGGACGTGGCGCTCTATCCGCTGATCGACGCGGCCGACGGCCTCGTGCGGCCGATCCAGACGCGCCCGGTGCAGACCGACGGCAACGCTCTGATGCTCGGCTTCGCCGGCGTCTACTCCTCCTTCCTTCTCCACACCGAACGCGCCGCTGCACGCTTCAACGTGGACCCGCGCGACATCCTCGTGGAGCTTGGGCGCCGCCGGATGATCGGCGGCCAGGAGGACATGATCGTCGACGTGGCGATTGATCTGGCGGGCGGCGGTGCCCACAACGGTTGAATCATCCCAACGCATTTCGGAACAGGACCCCGGACACAATGACCAACGAACGGATTGCCGAACTTGCCGCCGTCGTGGACAACGCCGCGATGAGCCTCACGGAGATCGACATGCTCACCGCGGGCGAGCCCGGCCTTGGAATGGCCGAGGCGTACGCCGTGCAGGGGGCGTCGGTGGCGCTCCGCCTCGCGCGCGGCGAGCGGCTGGTGGGGATGAAGATGGGGTTGACGAGCCGCGCGAAGATGGAGCAGATGGGCGTGCACGAGCCGATCTACGGATGCCTCACCAGCTCGATGGTGATGAGCGACGGCGCCGTGCTGCGCATGGCCGAGACGATCCATCCGCGCATCGAGCCGGAGGTTGCCTTCATCCTCGCCGACGATCTCGAAGGGCCCGTGACGCCGGCGCAGGCGCTGGCGGCGGTGGGGGGTGTGTGCGCGGCGCTGGAGATCATCGACAGCCGCTACAGGGATTTCAAGTTCACACTGCCGGATGTGGTGGCCGACAACACCTCGGCGGTCCGCTTCGTGCTCGGCGCGGAGTATGCGGCGCCGGAGTACGTGAACCTCGGCAACCTCGGCATCGTGCTGGAGATCAACGGCGTGGTGGCCGAGACCGGCTCCAGCGCGGCCGTGCTGGACAACCCCGCGCGCTCGCTGGCGGAGCTGGCGAACATGCTGGCGCGCCGGGGCGAACGCCTCGAGGCCGGGCAGATCATCCTGAGCGGCGGCGCGACCGCGGCATATCCGATCAAGGCGGGCGACTGGGTGCGCGTCACGATCGACGAGATCGGCACGGCCGAGGTGAGGGTGGCGTGATGGGTTATGCCTGACGCATAACGCTGCACCCTCGACGCGAGCCTGTATATTCGAGTATGCATGCCGCTTAGCAGGAACCGCGAAGGCGCAAGGGCCGCGAAGAACCCGGAACGTTGAACTTGGCACTTCGCCTTTCTCACGCTGCACGCTCAACGCTTAACACTCCTTGAAACTTGGCCCGGCAACTCTTCATACCTCAGAACCTATAACCCATAACCTGCCATGCGTATTCCCTTCAACCTGCAGCAGTGGATCGATGAACATCGGCATCTGCTGAAGCCTCCGGTCGGCAACGAACAGTTGTGGAAGGAGGAGTCGCCGGAGTTCATCGTGATGGTGATCGGCGGACCGAACTCCCGCAAGGATTTCCACGTCGATCCGGGAGAGGAACTGTTCTACCAGCTCGAAGGCGACATCACTGTGCGGCTGGTGGAGGAGGGGGGCATCCGCGACGTGCAGATCAGGCAGGGGGACATCTTCCTGCTCCCGCCGAACGTGCCGCACTCGCCGCAGCGCGGCCCGGGGACGGTGGGCTTGGTGGTGGAGCGCCGTCGCTTTGAAGGCGAGCTCGACGGGTTTCAGTGGTACTGTGAGAACTGCGGCGAGAAACTGCACGAGGTGTTTCTCGTGGTTACCGACATTACCACGCAGCTCAAGCCGTTGTTCGAGGCGTTCTGGGCCGACACCGAGGCACGCACCTGCAAGCACTGCGGAACCGTGATGGCGCCGCCGGGAACGTGAGGGGGAAGGCAGAATTCAGAGTGCAGAAGTCGGAAGTACGTAAAGGTTGTGTGATTGCAGGCGCAGGGCTTTAGTAGGCGCAGGTCTTTAGCCTGCGCTCTCTGCCTCCCCGACAATCGAACCCGATCGTATGCGGGCGCCTGAGGAGGCGGCTCGCGCAACGAACGAACGCATAACACACGCTCCCCTTGAAGATCGACATACACACGCATATCCTCCCGGAGAACTGGCCCGACCTGCGTGAGCGGTACGGATACGGCGGCTGGGTTCGTCTGGAACATCACAAGCCATGCTGCGCGAAGATGATGATCGACGATCGCTTCTTCCGCGAGGTGGAGGAGAACTGCTGGAGCCCCGAGGTTCGCATGGCCGAGTGCGACGCGCACGGCGTGCACGTGCAGGCCCTCTCGACGGTCCCGGTGATGTTCAGCTACTGGGCGCAGCCGGAGCACGCGCTCGACCTTTCGCGCCTGTTGAACGATCACATCGCCTCGGTGACGGCGCGCCATCCCCGGCGGTTCGTGGGGCTGGGGACCGTTCCGCTGCAGGCGCCGGAGCTGGCCGCGCGTGAGCTGGAACGCTGCGTGCGGGAGCTCGGGATGCCGGGCGTGCAGATCGGCTCCCACGTGAACGACTGGAATCTGGACGAGGAGGCGCTCTTCCCGTTCTACGAGGCGGCGGAGGATCTCGGCGCCGCGATCTTCGTGCACCCGTGGGAGATGATGGGGCGCGAGAAGATGCCGCGCTACTGGCTTCCGTGGCTGGTGGGGATGCCGGCCGAGACGTCGCTCGCGATCTGCTCGATCCTCTTCGGCGGCGTGCTGGATCGCTTCCCGAATCTGCGCTTCTGCTTCTCACACGGCGGCGGATCGTTCCCGTTCACCTTCGGGCGCATCGAGCACGGCTTTCATGTGCGCCCCGATCTTGTGCAGATCCGCACCACCACCGAGCCGCGAACGCTGCTGCCGAAGCTCTACTTCGACTCGCTGGTGCACGAGCCGGACGCCCTGCGCTACATGCTCGGGATGTTCTCCGCCGATCGCATCATGCTGGGCTCGGACTATCCCTTCCCGCTTGGCGAGCAGAGCCCGGGGAGCCTGATCGAATCGATGGCCGATCTCTCCGCGGCCGACCGCGAACGCCTGCTTGCCGGCACCGCGCTGGAGTTTCTCGGCCTGGCGAAGGAGGCGTTCATCCCCGCATGATCCTCTCGCTCACGCTTGCCGGCCGCGCGTACTCCTTCGATGCGTCGGCGCCGATCGACATCTCGATTCCCCTGCGCTTCAACGGCGCGGGGCCCGGCGCGTTTCATATCGGCCCCGCCGTCGCGCAGCCGGTGGAGGCCGGAAGCTTCGTCGGCGACACGCGCCGGGGGGGCGGCTGCAACTGCGAGACGGTGACGCTGAACCCGCACGGCAACGGCACGCACACCGAGTGCGTGGGCCATCTCACCGATGAGCGCCGCGCGGTTGCCGACGCGCTGCGCGAGGCGTTCATCCCGGCCCTGCTCGTCAGCGTGGTGACCGAGAACGCGGGGGACGGCGACGCGAGGCTGGAGGGGGTCCCCTTCGGCGATCACGTGATCACGCGTCGTGCGCTGGTGCGCGCGCTCGAGGCCGCGCCCGCGGTGCCGTCGCAGTTCCGTCGCGCGCTGGTGATACGCACGCGGCCGAACGACCGCGGCAAACTGACGGCCGCATATTCGGGGAACAACCCCGCGTATCTGACGGTCCCCGCGATGCGGCTCGTGCGCGAGCTTGGCGTGGAGCATCTGTTGCTCGATCTCCCCTCGGTCGATCGCGAGGAGGACGGCGGCGCGCTTGCCGCGCATCGTGTCTTCTGGGAGCTTCCGGACACGGGCCACGAGAGCCCCGGCGCCGGCGACGGCCGCACTATCACCGAGATGATCTTCGTGAGCGACGAGGTTCCGGACGGACCCTATCTGCTCAACCTTCAGATTCCGAGCTTCGTGCTCGATGCCGCCCCTTCGCGGCCGATCCTCTTCGCGATCGCCCCCATTGCCTGACAACCGGCCGCCTCGATCGCGGCGGCCGTCTCGATAATTCCGAACCATGGCGCCTACTTCGACACTCGACTTTCAGCCCACGCGCGACGCCGCGATGATGCTCGATGAGCAGGATCAGCTTGCGGCCTTCCGCGATGAGTACCTGCATCCCCGGCACACCGACGGGACGCCGATGATCTACCTGACCGGCAACTCGCTCGGGCTGCAGCCGCGCGGCGTGCGCGACGCGCTGGATCAGGAGCTGCGCGACTGGGCGGATCTCGCCGTCGAGGCGCACTTCGAGGCGAAGCATCCCTGGTACGGTTATCATGAGATGTTCCGCGAGCCGGCCGCGCGGCTCGTCGGAGGACTCCCCGGCGAGGCGGTGGTGATGAACACGCTCACGACCAACCTTCACCTGATGATGGTTTCGTTCTATCGGCCCGTGCCGGGACGGTTCAAGATCCTGGTGGAACGGAGCGCGTTCCCGTCGGACCAGTACGCGGTCGCCAGCCAGGCGCGCTTCCACGGTTACGATCCGGCCGAGGCGATCGTGGTGATGGAGCCGCGTGCCGGAGAGGATCTGATCGCGACGGAGGACATCGAGGCGTACCTGGCGGCGCACGGGAGCGAGATCGCGCTGGTGATGTTCGGCGGCGTGAACTTCTACACGGGGCAGGCGTTTCACATGGAGCGCATCGCCGCGGCCGCGCGCGCGCAGGGCTGCGCCGTCGGGTTCGATCTGGCGCACGCGGCGGGGAACCTGCTGATGCACCTGCATGACTGGAACGTCGACTTCGCGGTCTGGTGCGGCTACAAGTATTTGAATTCCGGCCCCGGCGGTGTCTCCGGCTGCTTCGTGCACGAGCGCCACGCGTTCGATCCGGATCTGCCGCGTTTCGCCGGATGGTGGGGGAACGATCCCGCAACGCGGTTTCAGATGACCTCCGAGTTCGTGCCGCAGCGCGGCGCGGCCGGATGGCAGTTGAGCAACGCGCAGATCCTGCCGATGGCGGCGCACAAGGTGGCGCTCGATCTCTTCATGCGCGCCGGTCTTGAGAACCTCCGTGCGAAGTCGGAGCGGCTGACCGGATATCTGGAGTACCTGCTGGGGAGCCTGCCGAGCGGCGCGTACACGATCATCACGCCGAGCGATCCGGCGCAGCGCGGCTGCCAGCTCTCGATCCGCATCAACGGTGACGCGCGCGCGCTGGCCGACCGGCTGCGTGCCGAGGGGGTGACGGTGGATCACCGACCGCCGGACGTCATCCGCGTTGCTCCCGTGCCGATGTACAACACGTTCCTCGACGCCTGGCGCTTCGTGGAGATCCTGCGCGGGATATAGCCCCGGCCCGCGCGGCGCGCCTCCGGTATCGCGATGCGTACGCGACATCGCGGGCGAGCTGGGCATGCATGAACAACGCACCGGCGGCGAAGGCCGCAATCAAACTCACAACCCATGCGCGACGCGGCATACTGGATCGATCACCTGCGGCTCGAGCCGCACCCGGAGGGGGGATACTTCCGCGAGACGCATCGCTCGATCGAGAGCGTGCGCGGCGAACATCTGCCGGCCCGCTTCGGCGGCGACCGCCGGCTCTCCACCGCCATCTACTTCCTCCTCACCGGGGCGCGTCCCTCGAAGTTTCATCGGCTGAAGTCCGAGGAGATCTGGCACTTCTACACAGGGTGCCCGGTCACGGTGCGGATCATCAACAGCGAGGGGAGGCTGTCGAAGGTGCGCCTGGGCCCGGACCCCGGGAAGGATGAGGTGTTCCAGGCGATCGTGCACGCCGACTGGTGGTTCGCCGCCGAGGTCGACGATCCCGACGGATACACGCTGGTCGGCTGCACCGTGGCGCCGGGCTTCGACTTCGCGGACTTCGAGATGGGGGATCGCGACGCGCTGCTGGCCGCATATCCGCAGCATGGCGAGACGATCGTTCGCCTGACGTAGCCGCAGCGCCCGCACCAACGGAGGAACCGATGCCGGAGATCACGTGGGATGACTTCGAGCGCGTGGAGTTGCGCGCCGGCACGATCGTTCGCGCCGAGCCGTCCGTGGAGGCGCGCAAGCCCGCGTACAAGCTGTGGGTGGATCTCGGCGAGATCGGCGTGAAGCGGTCGAGCGCGCAGATCACCGACGTCTACACCCCCGAGGAACTGGTCGGCCGTCAGGTGGTGTGCGTCACCAACTTCCCCCCGAAGCAGATCGGCAACTTCGTGTCGGAGGTGCTGGTGACCGGCTTCCATCGCGCCGACGGCGCCGTGGTGCTGGCCGTGCCGGACCGCGACGTCCCGAACGGCGCGCCGCTTCGGTAGCAGCGGCGTTCACACGGTTCCAAGTTCCAAGTTCAAAGTTCGACGTTCCAAGTGATGGGCGTGTATATGTATGCCGGTGAAGTATACGGATTCACCCCCAGCTCTATTCCGAGCGTCCCGCTTCCAACGTCCTGCATGATAGCTCACGCAAAGGCGCAACGCCGCGAAGAGCCTACCCCAACGCTTCTCGCCGCTCGCTTCTCGCTGCCCGCCACTCGCTTCTCGCCACTCGCTTCTCGCTTCTCGCCACTCGCTTCTCGCTTCTCGCCACTCGCTTCTCGCTTCTCGCC
>CAZJYH010000278.1:0-6657 GCA_964549365.1 uncultured Alphaproteobacteria bacterium | reverse complement strand
AGGCCTTCTGCCCGATCGCCACGTAGATGCACTTCACGCCCAGACCCTTCTGGTTCATGATGGCGTCGATGGCCACTGTGGTCTTGCCGGTCTTGCGGTCGCCGATGATCAGCTGACGCTGGCCACGACCGATGGGGGTCATCGCGTCGATCGACTTGATGCCGGTCTGCAGCGGCTCGTGCACCGGATACCGCGTCACCACGCCGGTCGCCTTCCGCTCGATCGGCAGGCTCTGCGTGGTGTTGATGGGCCCACGGCCGTCCAGCGGCACGCCGAGCGGGTTGACGACGCGACCGAGCAGTTCCTCGCCCACGGGGACCGAGGCCACCTTGCCGGTGCGCTTCACCGTATCACCCTCCTTCACCAGCTTGTCGTCGCCGAACAACACCACACCAACGTTGTCCTCTTCCAGGTTGAGGGCCATGCCCACAACGCCGTTCGGGAATTCGAGCAGCTCTGAGGCGAGCGCGTGCGACAGGCCGTACACGCGCGCCACGCCGTCGCCGACCTGCAGAACGGTTCCCACGTCGTACACGTCAACCTCGCTCGAGAAGGAGGTCAACTGCTGGCGGAGGATGGCAGTTACTTCGTCCGGACGAACTTCAACCATGTCTGTATGCGAATGAGTAAGTGAATGTTCTTCAGTTCGGCGATCCCTCGATCAGGGCGGTGCGCAGGTGTTCGAGTTGATTACGCACCGAGGCATCGATCATCGTATCGGCGAAGAGCGCCTGGAAGCCGCCGATGATCGCGGGGTCCGTGACGTAGGTGGCCGTGATCGTCTTGCCGCTCATCGCGGCGATACGATCCTCGATCCTCTGCCGCTGCTCGGCCTCGACCGGAGCGGCGGTCGTGATCACCGCGCGCACCACATTGTTCTGTGCGTCGAGTATCCGCAGGAAGGCGTCGACGATATCCTTCAGATCCGACGAGCGCCCCTTCAGCGTCAGAAGGGAGACGAAACGCGTCAGTATATCGCCGATCTTGCCGTCGAAGAGCGCGCGAAGCGTCTTGTCCTTGGTGCGATCGTCGATCACGGGGCTCGCCAGGAAATGCCGCAGCTCGGCCGAGCCGTCGATCGCGCCGGCGATCGTCCGGATATCCTCCACCACGACATCGAGGCCGCCAACTTCGTTGGCAATCTCCATCAACGCCTTGGCGTAGCGATGTGCAACTCTGGTTGTGGTCATCTGCTCCGCCTGATAACTAGTTCTGTACCTGCGCGGCCTGCGTCAGGTAATCGTCCACCAGACGCTTGTGGCGATCGGTGTCCAGGGTCTCCTTC
This sequence comes from uncultured Alphaproteobacteria bacterium, assembly GCA_964549365.1. Lineage (GTDB taxonomy): Bacteria > Bacteroidota > Ignavibacteria > OLB7 > OLB7 > JAFDZV01. The sequence continues at coordinate 5,372 of CAZJYH010000278.1, read as the reverse complement.
AGAATCTTCTCCGTGGCGCCGACGGCAAGGTTGGCCACCTCGGAGCGCATCTCGTTGAGCGCCTGCTGCTTGTTGCGCTCGATCTCCTTCTGTGCCTGATCAAGCAGACGCCGGCTCTCGTCCTGGGCCTTCTGCACGGACTCGGATTGCATGCGCTCGGCGTACTCGCGGCTCTCGCGAAGCACACGCTGCGCATCCTCCTCGGCCCGCTGCATCGCCTTCTGATTCTCACCGAGAACACGCTCGGCCTCGGCCTGCGCATGTTCGGCCCGGCTCAGCGCATCGCTGATCGTCTTCTCACGGTTGTTGAGCGCCGCGAGAATCGGCTTCCAGGCAACGATGCGAAGCAGCGTGAGCAGCAGAAGGAAGTTGAAGATCGTCCAGATGATCGGACCGATCTCGATGTTCGTGATTGTGTCCATACGGGAGATGTGAGATCGAAGCGTTCCGGTTGGAATGATTCAGGAGACACGGAGACGTGCACCGAACGTGAATGCGGGGTCGGATGCGCCACCGGCAGAAGCCGATGGCGCGGTCCCCTATCATTCGCTTCGATGCGCCGGACCGACGTTGAACTTCAATCGATGGTCCCGGCTCCGTGCACCACACGCTGCCGCATGCACGCACGGTGCGATACATGCCGCGCGGCCTCTTAGCCCTTCGAGTTGAGAAGGAGAATGCAGATAACCAGAGCGAACAGCGCGACGCCCTCGATAAGAGCGGCGGCGATGATCATCGTGGCACGCACATCACCAAGGGCCTCGGGCTGGCGGCCCTGGGCCTCGAGAGCGGCAGCGGCCAGACGGCCAATGCCGGAAGCGACGCCGAAAACCACAACCGACGCTCCAAGGCCGGCGGCGAGATAGGCAAGACCGATAGGTGTCATTCGTTTCCTCCGAGAATGGGAATGAGATTGTATGAGAAGTTCCAGCTAGATAGAATCTCCTAACCTAAGAAAAACCCCGCGATGGCGGGCCGACGCCGTGAACAGAAAAAGATTTCAGTTCGTTAGTCGATGCCCGCGGTAGTCGGGAGGTTCCGCCCGTCGCGCGTCAGTGCGCGCCCGCGGCGGCCGGCTTGTGGCCGTGGTCGTCGTGTGCGTCGTGCCCCCCTTCGGCCCCCATGCCCGTGAAGACCGCGGTGAGCATCGTGAAGATGTACGCCTGCAGGAATATCACCAGCAATTCGAGGCAGTTGACGAAGAGCGTGAACGGTACGCTGACGGCGATGAAGTAGGTCTCCACGAAGATCAGGCCGATCAGCGAGAGAATCATCACGTGCCCCGCCGTCATGTTGGCGAAGAGTCGCACGCAGAGCGCGAAGGGCTTCGTGAAGAGGCCCATGATCTCCACCGGCACCATGATCGGCCACATGGACCAGTGCACACCGCCGGTGAGATGCTTCAGCCAGTTGAAGAAGCCGTGTTTCTGGATCGATGCGCCCTGGATCACGAAGAACGCGATCAGCGCAAGGCCGGCGGTGACGTTGATGCTGCTGGTGGCGGCGTGGCCGCCGGGGATCATCCCCAGAATGTTCGAGGTGAGGATGAAGAAGAAGAACGTCAGGAACACCGGCATCAGCTTCCGTCCGGTCTCGCCGGCGTTCGGCACCACGATCTGATCGCGCACGTATTCGATCAGCGCCTCGACGGCATTGAAGAGGCCGCGCACCGGCTGTACGCCGATCTTCTTGTACTTGCGCGCCATCGGCACCAGCACGATCAGCAGGAGCGCCATCGCCACCCACTGAAAGAAGACCATCGTCGTGATCGAAAGGTCCAGCGACGGCGCCTGCTCGGTCCCGGTTCGCACGATATGATGGTGCGTGAACTGATACTGCCCCTCTTCCTCCATCTTCTCGACGCTCGGGTAGATGTGCAGCCCGTTGTCGACGAGGATAACCGGAAGATGGAAGAGCGTGGTATTGCCGAAGGTCACCTCGCGGTGATCACCGAGCTGGCTGAAGAGTCGAAGGAAGGGATTGTCGGAGGGGGCCTCGTGCCCGTGGCCGGCCGGTGCGGGGGCATGGCCCGGCGCGTTCGACGTTGTCGTATCGGTGTGCGCCGCGGGTGCCGGCTCGTTCTGTGCGATAAGAGGAAGCGTATCTGGATCGTACATCAGTTGCTCCGATGATCGACGGCGGCAACACGGCTGAGCCGGTTGCCCTTGAACGGTGATCGCGACTCGGCGCGTGAACGCTCCCGGCGGCGGGTGAGCTCACGCGTGATGTAGATGAACTCCGCGATCATGAAGATCAGGTAGAAGCTCATCAGCGCGAACGTGAGCGCCATGCGATCGTAGCCGTTGGTAACAAGGATGGCGAACGTGATCAGAATGGCCACCATCCGCATCGCCATCCCACCGAACACCGAACCGAGAAACACCCCGTTCGGCTTGTCGATCGCATACTCGATGATGGCGGCGCCGACGATGACATTGACAAGTGCAATGACTCCCGCGGCAAGGACAGCCTTCAACACTTCAGCCGAGGCCCAGGCGTACAACGGGTATGCGAGCAGAACCGCCGACACCAGCGAAATCAACAGAGCCTGTCTGAAAAACTTGAAGCGCATCAACTCGAATTGTTATGGACGATGCGGAGCGATCACGCGGGTGGATTCGTCTCATCCAACTCGCGCGGTCCGCCTTTCTCCGGCTCACTCTTCCGAACCCGCAACGCCGTGCGGATCAGACTGATCATCCCACCTCCGGCGCCGACGAGGCATCCGGCGGCCAGCAGCCAGGGCCCGGTGCCGAGCCTTCCGTCGAGCCACCAACCAAGGCCGCCGAACATCACCATCGCGGCGGCAAGCGTCACTCCCATGCCCATAAGCGGGGCGAGCTGCGCCATCGTGGATTGCCGAGCGTTCTTATCGGGCGCCATGTCTACCTCACCTCATTCGCGGCTCGTGCACTCGATCGAACACGATGAGTGCCCGATACCTGCCGCCTCGCCTCGTGCTTCCGGCGTCCGCCGTGGGCCGGGAACGCTCAAAAGCCTGCACAAAAATCGGGAGTCGACAAACATAGCGAAGGGCGCGCGACATCGCCAACAACATTCTCCCGGCCGATAAACTTTGTCGCAGCAAAAAGCCTGCATTCGGACGAATAACCGGCAATTGTCGTGACGCGCCGAGCCCGACTGCGCACGGCCTGGAGGGTACACGCGCATCGCCGCCGAGCGATACGCACATCGCGTGTAGCATGTTGTAAGGGGTAATCGGCGCGGCCCCGATCGCGTGACTCGAATTATGCCAGCCGTTCGTCGTTCGCGCGGCCCGCACACCGCCGAGTATTAGGAAAACATGACACCGATCGGGCCGGTTTGTAATAGTCATTCCATGAGTGCCTCCGTAAGTTGCATCCGATCGACCGGCAACGGCCCGCGCAATCACACCCCATGAGCGGAGACAACGCCGGCATCACACCGCTGAGCATCGCGCCGGTCCGAGGCGGACGGCCTGTTGACAACCGGTGGGCTCCTCCGCCCACATCGCCTTCCCCGGCCGGACGCGGTGGATCGATTCAATCGACACGACAACCTGCATGCCGAAGACCATCCTGATTGTTGACGACGAGGAGGACATCCTCCACCTGCTGCGCTACAACCTCGAAAAGGAAGGCTACGCCGTCCGAACCGCCGCCAACGGCGCCGAAGCGGTGGATCTTGCGCAGAGCGCCTCCCCCGACCTGATCGTGCTGGACGTGATGATGCCCGAGATGGACGGCTTCGAGGTCTGCCGCCGGCTTCGCGCCACCACGCAGCACGCTACCACCCCCATCATCTTCCTGACCGCGCGCACCGGCGAGGTGGATCAGATCCTTGGCCTGGAACTCGGCGCCGACGACTACATCCAGAAGCCGATCTCTCCGCGCGTGCTCGTGGCGCGCGTCAAGTCCGTGCTTCGACGCACGGCCGAAACGGTGCGCACCGAAACCATCGTGATGCCGGAGCTCCTGACCGTTGGGAACCTGGAGATCAACCGCCAGAACTACACCGTGAAGGTGCACGGCCGCGAAGCCTTCTTCCCGAAGAAGGAGTTCGAGCTGCTCGCCTTCCTCGCATCGAATCGCGGCAAGGTATTCTCGCGCGAGACGTTGCTGAACAGGATCTGGGGCGAACACGTGTACGTGGTGGATCGCACCGTGGATGTGCACATCTCCAAGATCCGCGAGAAGCTGGCCGGCGAAAGCGAGTTGATCGAAACCGTGAAGGGCGTCGGATATCGCTTCAAGGAATGATCGCGGGGCGTAGGTTTGCACCCATCATGAAAAATCTCTCCTTCCGCGAATCCGCCGGCCGGACCGTGTTGGCGTTCGTCGCGATCATGGTGGGCCTGTTCGTGTTGCAGCTGGTCCTGTTCGTTGCGGCCGGTATCCCGTCACGGCCGGAGCTCGCCGTCGGCCTCCTTGCGATCACGCAGGCCGCGGTGATTGGGGCCGGGGCGATGCGCGTCTTCCGCTACGCCGATCGCACGGCCCAGTCCGTACGCCGCATGACCGAGGCAACGCAGGAGATCGCGCGCGGCGATCTGGCCCGCACCATCGACACCGCCGACCTTCCCTCCCCCGAACTCCGCGAGCTCGGGAACGCCATCAACGCAACAGCCACGCGCGCGCGCGCCGACATCGCCGAGATGAAGCGACTGGAACGCGTTCGAAGCGAGTTCCTCGGCAACGTGTCGCACGAGCTGCGTACGCCGATCTTCTCCGTGCAGGGGTACCTCGAGACGCTGCTCGACGGGGCGGTGGATGACAGGAATGTGCGCGACGACTTTCTCTACAAGGCACACCAGAACGTCCTTCGCCTCCACACGCTGCTCACGGACCTGATCGAGATCTCCCGCATCGAGTCCGGTGAGATGAAGATGAGCTTTCGGTACTTCGATGCGGTCGAGTATCTGCGCGGCATCCTGCAGGAGTTGGGCCCAACCGCCGAGATCGCGAAGGTGAACCTGGAGCTGAAGGTGATGACCTCGAGGAACGGTCCGGTGGAGGTGCTCGGCGATCGCGATCGACTGAAGCAGGCGGTCGTGAACCTCGTCGAGAACGCCATCAAGTACAACCATCCCGGAGGGACCGTCACCGTGGAGCTCGAGCCGCGCGACGGCGAGGCGGTGCTGCGCGTGCGCGATACCGGCATCGGCATCCCCGAGGAGGACACGCGCCGGATCTTCGAACGCTTCTACCGCGTCAACAAGGACCGTTCGCGCGCCGTGGGTGGAAGCGGATTGGGGCTCGCCATCGTCAAGCACATCGTGGAGGCGCACGGCAGCGTCATCTCCGTCGAAAGCGCCCCTGGCAGGGGTACCGTTTTCCGTTTCCGCCTGCAGACTGCAAAACTGCAGCCAGTGCAGGTGTCAAGCCGTTCAA
>CAZJYH010000277.1:2750-6688 GCA_964549365.1 uncultured Alphaproteobacteria bacterium | reverse complement strand
CTAGGGGATAATCTTATTGGAACCCAAGTAAAAGCTGCCGTTGAGTCGTTTCAATTCACTTAATCAACCTTACCCGCCTCGTTGCCGGTGGGGAGGGGATGACAGAGCTCGCCGCCCGACAAGGGCAATCGTTCGCCGTCTGGAGTATCTCGTTGGATGATCGTCCGCAGACACATGCGGGGCACGGCAGCCCGATCGCCAACGTGAGACAGGACGCGCACACGGTTTCGTTCGAGCACGTTGTCCTACTCGTTCGGGCATTCAAGGGTATGTGTCACAGCCGCAGGAGCAAATATGCCGGAAGGAATCATGGCTAAGAGGGTTTCGCGCTTCGAGCGCGACAGCGACTACTCTTCTGCCGAGTATGCGTATCTCGTTAAGATGTACGAAGGAACGCTTGGTGAGATCACCGAGCATGAGATCGTCAAGGGCCGTGTCGTTCAGATCACCGACGATGAGGTGTCGATCGATATCGGGTTCAAGTCGGAAGGAGTGCTGCCGCGCAACGAATTCAACAACATCGAAGATCTGAAGCCCGGTGATGAGGTCGAGGTCTATCTCGAGAAGGTGGAGGATTCCGACGGCAAGTTGATTCTCAGCCGCAAGCGTGCGGACTTCATGCGCATCTGGGAGCGGATCGTCAAGGCGTTCGAGACCCAGGATGTGTTGAAGGCAAAAGTTATCCGCCGTATCAAGGGCGGTTTGGTGGTGGATCTCCTCGGCGTCGAGGCGTTCCTCCCCGGTTCCCAGGTGGACGTTCGTCCGGTGCGCGATTTCGACGCGCTGATCAACCGTGAGATGGATGTCCGCGTGGTGAAGATCAATCATCCGAACGAGAACGTGGTCGTCTCGCACAAGGTGCTGCTCGAGGAGAACCTCGCCGGCCAGCGCGAGGAGATCCTCTCGAAGCTGGAGAAGGGCCTCGTGCTCGAGGGCGTGGTCAAGGCGATCACGGACTTCGGTGTGTTCGTGGATCTCGGCGGCGTCGACGGTCTGGTGCACATCACGGACCTCTCGTGGGGCCGTGTCAACCACCCGTCGGAAGTCGTCAAGCTGGACGAGACGATCCAGGTGGTCGTGCTGGACTTCGACGAGGAGCGTCGCCGCATCTCGCTGGGCCTCAAGCAGCTCACGCCGCACCCGTGGGAGGCGATCGACCAGAAGCTCACCGTCGGCCAGCGTCTTGCCGGCAAGGTGGTGTCGCTTACCGATTACGGCGCGTTCGTGGAGCTGGAGCGCGGCATCGAGGGTCTGATCCACATCTCCGAGATGTCGTGGACCCAGCACGTCAAGCACCCGTCGCAGATGGTGTCGCTCGGCCAGATGGTCGACGTGCAGGTGTTGAACATCGACAAGGACGAGAAGAAGATCTCGCTCGGCATGAAGCAGCTCGATCCCGATCCGTGGGATGCGCTGCTGCAGAAGTATCCGGTCGGCTCGATCCACACCGGCGTGGTGCGCAACCTTGCGAACTTCGGCGTCTTCGTGGAGCTGGAGCCGGGCGTCGACGGTCTGGTGCACATCAGCGACCTGAGCTGGACCAAGAAGCTGCGCCACCCGGGCGAGATGGTGAAGAAGGGGCAGGAGCTGCAGGTGCTGATCCTCGGCATCGACGCCGCTCAACGCCGCATCTCGCTGGGCCACAAGCAGGTGACGCCGAACCCGTGGGAGGAGTTCACCGACGAGTATCGCGTGGGCTCGGAGACCGAGGGGAAGATCGTTCGCATCATCGACAAGGGTGTTGTCGTCGAGCTTCCGCACGGCGTGGACGGCTTCGTGCCGACCTCGCAGCTCGCCTTCGCTCCGGTGAAGAGCATCGCCAGCTACTTCCGCGTGGGCGACAACCTTCCGCTGAAGGTCATCGAGTTCGACAAGGAGGCGAAGAAGATCGTCCTCTCCGTCGTCGAAGCGATGAAGACGAAGGGCCCCGAGGCGCAGGAGGAGTACTACCGTCTGCACCCGGTGCCGTCGTCGGCTCCGGCCGGCGTTGCCGAGATCGTTCCGGTCGATGCCGACATCGAGGAACATCCGGCGCCGAGCGAGCCGTCCGCCGCCGGCGAGCCCGCGGTCGAGGCCGTCGTTCCCGATGCCGAGCCGACCACCGAGCCGGTGGCAGCCGAGGGGGGTGCCGAAGGCGCGGAGGGCTGAGCGTTCGCTTCGTTGCGACGTTGACGGTCCTGTATGTGATTTGCCCGGATCGGCTCTGCCGGTCCGGGCTTTTCTTTGGCGCGATCGTATTTTTATCGCCGCTGCCGCGTACGCCGAACGGCTGCGGGCGGCCCCACATCGAACGTCCGTTCCCGTACCGGTCGGCACCGCTGTCCGGCACCGTTGTCCGGCACAACTGCGTCGACGGGCGTTCTTCAACAATTCGAGCGAGTAGACTTCTTGGCTAAGCAGCAGAAAAACATGGCGACGGGCTTCCTCCGCATGTCCGCGTTCAACATGGTGGCCGCCCTTATCCTCCTTGGAACCTATTTCCCCTATAGCAGCAGCGGTGGAAGCGGGGCGTATTATTTCCTGATCGCCGGAGGCGTGCTTCTGGTCTCGGCGGTGGTGCTGTACGTACTGTACGGCGTCTTCAAGAGCAAGATCGACAAGCTGGGCCTGTAGCATCGCCAACGTGTCGATGCCGGCGGGCGCTTGTCGGCCGGGGCTTCTTCCATCCGGACATCTCTTCTTCCTTGTCCTCGTTTGCGTGCGCGATCTCCTCTTCCATATCGTGGGTGGGCTTACGCTTGTCGGTGCCGTCGGTGCCGTTACGCTGCGGCGAACATCGCACGTGGCGTTCGCGCTGCTCGTGGTCGTGTTCGGCGTTGCGGGCATTCAAGCGCTCTGCGGGGCCCTGGTGCCCGCTGTGGTGGAGGCGCTGGTGATGGGGGGGGGCGTGGGGCTGATTCTGTATCGGGGGCGTCGGCGAGCATATGCCGGTGGTTCCGGTTCCGATGCGAAACCGTCGGGGCTGCTCCGCTTTGCGACCACGATCGTCTGTGTTGCGCTGGCATCGGTGCTGCTGGCCGTGGTATGGGGTGTACCGCAATGGCGCGACGCCGAGCCGATCGAGGCAGCCGGCGGCGGGGGCGATCCCGCGGCCGTGGCCGGCACGCTTGTGAACGACGCTGTGGTTCCGATGGCGATGTGCGCCGTGGGAATCGCGATCGCTTCCCTGATTCTGGCGCTGCGCGCGCGTCGTTCGCATCAGGCGGAGGCCGCGACGGACCAACTTTAGTCTGGCGTCCTTGTGACGCGCTGCTTATTATTGCTCCCGTTGACGTTGCAGGCGGCATAGTGGACCGTGACCCCACAAGCGCAGGCAACGCAAGAAACCTACCGGCGCTTTATCCAATCTTTTCGCTTGCCCGACACGGCAGTGTGATCCCCCATGAGGTGAAGTGATGATCCGTTCAATGTTTGCGGCGTGCGTCGCTGCGTTTGTCATCGTCGCGTCCGGTTGCAAGGACACGCCGGTTACGCCCACCACCGGTTCCATCGTCGGCCGCGTCACCGATGCGGCGTCCGGCCTTCCGATCGCGGGCGCCACCATCGCCACATCGCCGGCCACTTCCGGCGTCGTCACCGATGCAGGCGGAGCCTGTCGCATCGACCGCGTCCGCCCCGGCGCCTATACCGTCACGGCCTCAGCGGCGGGCTACTTTCCGGGGAACGAGGCCGTGAACGTCACGGTCGGGAACACGGCTACAGCCAACATCCGCCTGCGCCGCGCCGCCGACAGCGGCGACACAGGAGGCGGCAGCGAGGGGAGCGCTCTGGTCTTCGGCAACGAAGGCGGCTACGCCGGAGTGCCGAGCAGCCGGGCGTTGAACCTCGGGGCCGGCTCGATCACCGTCGAAGTATGGATGACGGCGCGGGCGTTCGACTCGTGCCCGCCCTTGAGGTTGGCGTGCACCAGGTGGGCGATGACTTCGGTGTCCGTCTCG
>CAZJYH010000277.1:0-2740 GCA_964549365.1 uncultured Alphaproteobacteria bacterium | reverse complement strand
CCGCCAGCTGGTCGAGCAGCTTCAGCCGCTCCGGGAACTGGCTGCTGACGAAGGGCTCCTCCAATGCCGCGCTGGAATATTTGCTGGGCGTCGATCGTCAGCGTGCGACGTTCAACGTGAACAACGCTTCGGAAACCGCAGGAGTCGGACAGTGGAATCACCTGCTCGGGGTCACGACGCTGGAGACGGGGCGGTGGTACCACATGGCGGGAGTGTACAACGCGACCACCGGCTCGATGCAGATTTTTCTCAACGGCCGCCTGGAAGCCGAGCGCATCGAAGTGGGCCCGCCGGTGGTCACCGGCAGCCCGTTGTTCATCGGTGCCCGCGAGTACTTCGGCTCCGGCCGCGGCGTCGAGCTGTTCGACGGCATCATCACCGACGTCCGTCTTTGGAGCGTGGCGCGCTCGGCGGCGGAGATCAACACCGACATGCGCCGTCGCCTTCGAGGCGATGAGCGCGGTCTGGTCGGCTACTGGAAGGTGGATGAGGGATCGGGCTCGCGTCTGAACGATGCCACGCGGCACGGCTTCGATGCCGCGATCCTCGGCGTCCCGCAGTGGATCGATGCAAGCCTTCCGTTGCACTGAGATTCCGCGCGGAGTAGCTCCGACGGAGAATCGAGAGTCCCGTGCATGACGCAACTTCACGGCCGCCATTCTCAAATGCGAGGGTGGCGGCCGCTGTTCTTTGCGATGGTGTATATTCGGCGCGCACGGTGCGCAGGCAATGCCGACGTTGCGCCGCGGCACATCGAGCCGCGGCAGCTGGGCGACGGCGCCCATCGACCGGGCAGGCGATAACGAGGACGACATTCATGACAATCCCGCACATCGGTCTTCCACATATCCTGAGCGTCGGCGTGCTGCTGTTCGTTCTGGGGCTGTACGCCGTGATCGTGCGGCGCGATCTGTTGACCCTGCTTGTGGGGATGGAGCTGATGCTGCTGGGCTCTCACGTCAACCTGGCGGCGTTCGCGCGCTTCAACGCCTCGGCCGCATCGCATGCGCTGATGGGGGAGGCGGGAACGATCATCTCGGCCGTCCTGGCCGCGTGCGAAGCGGTTGTCGCGCTCGTCATCTTCATGAACTTCCAACGACGACTCGACACGCTCAACCCCGACGAGGCCGACGCGATGCGCGACTGATCCGCGCGTCATTCCCCTCGCTCTCCGGCCATGTTCAACGACCTCGATACCATACTTCCGTTCGCTGTTCCGGCGCTTTCGCTGCTCGGGGCGGTTGCCGTGCTCGTTCGGCGCGGAGCCGGCCGCGGCGCAACGCTGCTCCCCCAGCTCGCGGCAGTCGTTGCGCTGGGATGCGCGGTTTGGTGGGCGATGGAGATCGTGAACACCGCGGAGGTTCTACGTGCACCGGGGTCTCCGTTCGCGGAGGCGGGCATACGGTGGTTCGCGATCGGCGACGCGCAGGATCGCACGTCACCGTATCTGTTTACCTCGCTGATCGGTTGCATCCTCGACAATCTTGCCGCGTTCTCGCTGGTCGGCGTTGCGCTGATCGGCCTGTTGATCCACTACTTCCTGGGCGCCGAACGAACAGAGTCCGCGCGCGCGGCCCGACGACGTCTTGCGCCCGCTTTGATCGTGTTCGGCGCGGCGGGGACGGCGATCGCGAACGACCTGATGGTGTTGGTGCTGGCGTGGCAAATCATGGCAATCGGTGCGTTCCTACTGGCCGCGCCCGGCGCATCGACTGCGGGAGGCCGGACGGCGACCCGGGCACTCGTGGGGGCGATGCTCAGCGGTCTGTTGCTTCTTGCGGCGGCCTCGATGGCGGCCGCCTATTGCAATACCTCGGGGCTTGGGGGGATCATCACGGCTCATATGACGGCGCGCCCTGCGAACGCCCTGGAATGGTGGAACCTGATCTCGTTGCTGTTTGTCGGTGCGGCGGTCGTGCGGCTTGTGACTTCCATGCGCCTGCTGCGGACCGACGACGCCAAGGGCATGCCGTACCCGGTGCGCGCACTCTGCGGGCTGCTCATGCTGGTCTCCTCAGTGCTGTTGCTCGCGCGCGTTCAATTTGTTCTGACCGATGTTGCCTTCCGGGCGATCGGATGGTTCGGCCTGGCGTTCGCGTTGGTCTGCGCGCTCCGTGCGTGCACGCGCACCGACGTGCGCGAGGTGGTGGCGATGGTGGTGCCGGCGGCGGCCGGGCTTGCTCTCGCGGCGTTCGCCCTGCCGATCCTCGGCGCGCCGTCGTTGCAGGTCGTCACGTTGATCGTCCTCGGCACGGGGTTGATCTGCGCGGCGCACGCCTTCGGCGGAGCCTCCGCCACGGCGACGCTCGACGGCAGCCGTACGCCTGGAGGCCGTCGGATCGTGCGGTACATCGCCGTCAGCTGCTTCGCCGTCGTTGCGGCCGCTGCGGCGGGCCTTCCGTTCACCGCGGGTTTCGCGGCGCGCGATCTCCTCTTCGCCTCGGCCATCGGGCGATGGGTGTTCGAGGTTGCAATGCTCAAGGCAACGGCGTTTGTGCTTGCCACATTCGCGTGCGCCGTGCTCGCGTTCGCTCTCGCCCGAATCGTCGTGCTCTCCGCGCGTGCCTTCGACGGTTCGCAACACTTCGGCGTGCGTGCGGTGCTCCCGTTGCTGTTGCTCGCGCTCCTCTGCGCCGCGCCGTTGTTGGACTCCGCCCCCCTGGATGCTGTCGATACCGGACTGTTCCGTGCATCCCTTGCCGACGTGGTCGCCGTGCGAGGATCCTCCCTCCAGACTTCC
>CAZJYH010000276.1:0-6696 GCA_964549365.1 uncultured Alphaproteobacteria bacterium | reverse complement strand
GGACGCCGTGGCATCGCCGCCGCCACGAAGCGCTCGAGCGAAGCGTCGTGGCCGGCGCCGATGCGGTGATCACCACGAATCGATATGTGCGCGGCCTGCTCGCCGCCCGCTCGAACGATCCGGATGTCGGAAGGCGGTTGCACGTGATCACCCAGGGGTACGACGGCGACGACTTCGAACGTACGCCGTCCTCGATGCCGGCCGCGAGCGCTGAGGCCGAAGGTGTCCCGGCACCGGCGCCGTTCCCGGAACCGGACGGCCGGACGATCAACTTCGTCTACACCGGGATCTTCTATGAGGATCGCGATCCGATGATCCTCTTCCGCGCGCTTGTGGCGCTCAAGGGGGAGCGGCCGGAGTTGTACGCGCTGATGCGGTTTTACATGGTCGGCTATGTGCAGGCGGAATACCAGGAGATGGGGCGCGCCATGGGCGTGGACGACCGCATCACGTATTGCGGCTACGTCGAGCATGTCGTGGCGGTTCAGTGGTTGAAGCATGCCGACGTCCTTTGGTTCAACATCGGTGCGCATCATAAGGGCTATCAGACCGTATCGCCGGGGAAAGCATTCGAGTATCTCGGCAGCGGCAAGCCGATCGTCGCCGTACTCCCGGACAACGAGATTCGCGACATCCTCGGCGGGTTCGATCACACCTTCGTTGTGGAGCCCGACGATCACGTTCGTCTGGCAGCGGTGCTGGCCGAACTGGCCGAGCGCCATGGAGCCGGAACGTTGCCCGTCGGCGACGCCGGACGGATCGCCCGATTCGACCGGCGGCATCTGACCGGCGACCTCGCCGCGCTGTACCGGAACATTCTCGATACGTTCCCAACTTCAACGACATAACATTATGGCATCACGCATTACACAGCTCCGCGCGGCGCTGAAGTCCAACTCGCTGGACGGCATTTTGGTAACACATCTGCCGCATATCCAGTACCTGTCCGGATTTGCCGGGAGCGCCGGTGTGCTTCTGGTGACCGCGAAGAAGGCGACGCTCTTCAGCGACTTCCGGTACCAGCAGCAGATGGCCGAGCAGGTGCGCGACGGCGTCGTCGGCATCGTCGAGCGCGACCCGTATGTCCGCATGATTGCCGACAAGCTGGTCGAGCCGGGGATGAGCATCGGGTTTCAGGACGGGTACGTGAGCGTCGCGCAGCACGCCGGCTTGAAGAAGGCGTTCAAGCGGGTGAAGCTGGAGCCGACCGGCGCGCTCGTGGCGACGATCACGCTGGTGAAGACGCCGGAGGAGATCGCGCACATCAAGAAGGCCGCCGACATCGCCGGCAAGGTCTATCGCAAGGTGCTCGAGATGGCGAAGCCGGGTCTCCGCGAGATGGACATCGCCGCCGAGATCAGCTACATGGGGCGCCGCATGGGAGCCGACGGGGATGCCTTCGACATCATCGTTGCCTCCGGGCCGCGCGGGGCGCTCCCCCACGGCCGCGCGAGCGAGCGGAAGATCAGGAAGGGGGAGATGGTCACGCTGGACTTCGGGTTCTGCGTGAACGGTCTCAACTCCGACATGACCCGCACGTTCAGCGTCGGGACTCCCAGCGACGAGGCGCGCAAGGTGTACGACATCGTGCTGGAGGCCCAGAAGCGAGGCGTTGCCGCCGTGCGCGCCGGGGTGACGGGAAAGCAGGTGGACGCCGCCTGCCGCGATCACATCAGCGCCGCCGGTTATGGCGAGATGTTCGGACACTCCACCGGCCACGGCCTCGGCATTCAGGTGCACGAGTCGCCGCGCCTGGCGACCTCCGGCGGCGACGATCTGCTCATGCCCGGCATGGTGGTCACCATCGAGCCCGGCATCTACCTGCCGGAGAGCTGCGGCGTACGGATCGAGGACGACGTGGTCGTCACCGACGGTGGATGCACCGTGCTGACGTCGGCGCCGAAGAAACTGATCATCGTCTGACATACCCTCCGCATATCGCGGCGCGCCGTGCACACGGGCGCCGCGATCGGCACGCCTTTCGACACATTGCGTACACGTGAACGAACCGAATCATACCGAGGACTCCGCAGCATCGCTCTCGACGAGCGAGGCCCCGGAGCCTGCCGCGACCGTGCTCCCATTGGAGGAAACGCTGCCGAGGCATCGGGCCGGCACGAGCGAATCGCCAACGCGCCGTCGCGTGCTGGTGATCGCCTACTATTACCCGCCGATGGGGCTGAGCGGCGTTCTCCGCGTTGCCAAGTTCACGAAGTACCTGCGTGAGTACGGTTGGGATCCGACGGTTCTGACCGTAGGGGATGTCGGTTATTTCGCGTACGACTACTCGTTGCTGGAGGAGGTGCTCGAAGCAGGGGTGAGGATCGAGCGCACCCGCACGCTCGATCCGCTGCGGCTGCTGCGCAAGCGCGGCGTCATCAAGATGCCGGCCGACAAGCGGAAGCGGCTAATGAGCGGCTTCACGCATCTGTTCCTGCAGCCCGACAACAAGATCGGCTGGAAGCGTTACGCCGTGCAGCGTGCGCTGAAGCTGTGCGCCGAGGAGCGATTCGATGCCATTCTCGCATCGGCTCCGCCGTTCACCAGCTTCCTGATCGGCCAGGAACTGCACAAGCGTCTCGGCCTGCCGCTGGTGGTGGACTACCGCGACCCGTGGTTGGACAACAGCGACTATTTCTACGCAACTCCGTTGCACAAGGGGTATGCCGCGGGCCTGGAGGAGAGCGTGCTGAAGGACTCGGACGCCGTTGTCGTGATCAACCGCAAGATCAAGGAGCGGCTGATCGCGCGTTATCCGTTCCTCACGCATGAGGGGGTGCACATCGTTCCGAGCGGCTACGATCCGCAGGACTTTCGTGCGGCGGCCCGCTACCCGCTGCCGCGTTCGCGGAAGATGCGCTTCACGTACTGTGGCCTGTTTTCGTCGCGACGATCGCCCCGCGCCTTCTTTCAGGCACTGGCGTCCATCTTCGCACGCCATCCGCAGACGCGCGATGAGATCGAGGTCTGCATCGTGGGGAATTTCCACGAGATGTTCCGCAAGATGGCCGTCTCGCTCGGCGTTTCCACCGCGCTGGTCACACCGGGAAACGTTGAGCATCAGGAGAAGATTCGTCACCTGCTTGCCGCCGACGTACTGCTCGTTGTTTCCAACGACGCGGTCGTCACGCCCGGCAAGGTGTACGAGTATATCGGCGCCCGCAAGCCCATACTGGCGCTGGCTCCGGAGGGAGGCGTCCGCTCGGTGCTCGCCGGCTACGGCGCCGCCGTATGCGTGGCGCCCGAGGATAACGAGGCTATCGCCTCCGCTGTTTATCAATACTACGAGGCGTGGTCAGCCGGTACGCTCGGCACGGGCGATCCCGAGGTGGCGCGCGACCACGAACAGCGGCGCCTCACCGAACGCCTGGCCCGCGTGCTTGCCCACACCGAACGCATCTGAACGTCAGTCCCTACCGAAATCATGAGCGATACATCCACTCCGATGCAACACCTCACCGTTCTCCTCCTCGGCTCCGGCGGCCGCGAGCATGCGCTTGCCTGGAAGATGGCGCAGTCCGCGATGCTCGAACGCCTGGTGGCGGCTCCGGGAAATCCCGGGATCGCGCGGCACGGCGAGTGCCGTAGCGTCGACATCGAGGATGGTGTTGCCGTCCTTTCGCTGGCACGCGAGATCGGCGCCGACCTCGTGGTGGTCGGCCCGGAGGGACCCCTCGCCGCGGGCGTTGCCGATGCGCTCAGGGGGGATGGGATCGCCGTCTTCGGTCCGTCGCGCGGCGCGGCGCGACTGGAATGGGACAAGGCGTTTTCCAAGGACTTCATGGCCCGGCACGGCATCCCGACCGCTGCCTCACGAACCTTCGGCGCCGAGGATCTCGATGATGCCTGCGCCTATGTGAGGTCCGGCGCGCTCCCTGTTGTGATCAAAGCCAACGGACTCGCGGCGGGGAAGGGCGTGGTGATCGCCTCCGACACGGAGGAGGCTCTGCGGGCCGTTCGTGACATGCTGAGCGGCCAGGCGTTCGGCGATGCGGGAGCCTCGATTGTGGTGGAGGAGTTCATGGCCGGCGAGGAGGCTTCGCTGTTTGCAGTCTGCGACGGCGAGCACTATGTGCTGCTCGCCTCGTCGCAGGACCACAAGCGTGTCGGCGACGGTGACATCGGCGCCAACACCGGCGGCATGGGCGCGTACGCACCGGCGCCCGTTGTGAATCACGACGTGCTCGAACGCGCGTGTCGGGAGATCATCGAGCCCACGCTTCGCGGCATGGCCGCCGAAGGGAATCCGTACGTCGGCTGCCTGTATGCGGGCCTGATGATCAAGGACAGGGCGCCGCGCGTTGTGGAGTTCAACAGCCGCTTCGGCGATCCCGAGACGCAGGTTGTGCTCCCGTTGCTCGGCGCTGATCTCGTTGCGCTGTTGCATGCGGCGGCGACCGGCCGGCTCGGGGAGTTCGGGCCGGTGGAGTCGCGCGGCACCGCCGTGTGTGTGGTGCTGGCATCGAGCGGATATCCGGGTTCGTATGCGAAGGGGATGGCGATCGAGGGACTCGATGATGCTGCCGTGCTTCCCGGCGTGATGGTGTTTCACGCCGGCACGCGCGACGACGGCGATCGCATCGTCTCGAACGGGGGGCGTGTGCTCGGCGTGACCGCCGTCGGGGCCGACGGCGAGCTCGAGCAGACGATCGCCCGCGCCTACGAGGCCGTTGCACGGATCGCCTTCGAGGGCGCGTTCCATCGCACCGATATCGGCCGGAAAGGGATTGCGCGCGAGGCCGGGGCCGTATAACCTCCCGGCGGAACGCGGTGCGTCCGCACGCGTTCGGTTGCTTCGATTTATCCCAACCAGGCTCCAATGAACATCCTGATCACCGGCGGTGCGGGCTTCATCGGCTCGCACATCGCCGATGCGTATCTGGCCGCCGGGCATGGCGTCACCATCGTCGACAACTTCTCCACCGGCCGTCGTGAGAACCTGAACCCCGGAGCGGCGCTGGCCGAGATCGACATTCGCGATCGCGACGCCGTTGACGGTCTGTTAGCCGGCGCCCGCTTCGATATCGTGAACCACCACGCCGCGCAGCTCGACGTGCGCGTCTCGGTGCGCGACCCGCGGTTCGATGCCGAGGAGAACATCATCGGCACCCTCAATCTGCTGGAGGCCGCGCGACACAACGGCGTGGGACGCTTCATCTTTGCATCGAGCGGGGGGACCGTCTATGGTGAACAGATCGTCTTTCCCGCCGACGAAGGGCATCCCACCGATCCCATCTCACCCTACGGCGTGGCGAAGCTTTCGGTCGAGAAGTATCTCGGCTTCTACAGACGCGAGCACGGGATGCGGACCGTCGTGCTCCGATACACCAACGTCTTCGGGCCGCGGCAGAACCCGCATGGCGAGGCGGGCGTCGTGGCGATCTTCATCGACCGGCTCGCCGCCGGCCTCGGTGTGACCATCAACGGCGACGGCGCCCAGACCCGCGACTACGTGCACGTGGCCGACGTTGTGCGGGCCAACGTGATGGCGCTGGAGTACCTGGCCGGCGATCGATCCGGGACGTTCAACATCAGCACCGCCGTCGAGACGAGCGTGAACGAGCTGTTCGGCGTACTCAATGAGCTGCACGGTGGGAATTGCATCGAGGAGCATGGTCCGGCCAAGCCGGGTGAGCAGGTCCGTTCGGTTTGCAGCTATGAGCATGCGCGCGCGGTGCTCGGCTGGGAGCCGGCGATCGGCGTGCGAGATGGGCTGGCCCAGATGCTGCGGACCGGCGGGGCAGGGTGAGGAATCGGTGATTGGGCCACGGTGAGCCGAGTTGGGCGCGGGGACGGAGCGCAGGAAGGCAGACCGGTGAAATGCCGGGGGACGGTGAATCGGCGCGTGCACGGGGGCGAGTTGCTCAATGAACCAGCGCCCCATGAAAGCGCACGATGGCGAGCAGCGCCTCGAATTCCTCGCGGCAGTCCGGACAGTGTGCGAGATGGACGCGCATGCGCGGTTCGAGGAAACGGCTCCGCGCACTGCATTCGACGAACGCGCTCATCCGACGGTCGCATTCATCGCAGGAGATCTCATCGGCGGATGTTCCAATGAGCATGCGAAGCAGCGGGACGACGGACGGGGATATCGATTTCATCGCGCGGATCCTTTCGGCTTCTGACCCGTCGACGCCCGAGCATCTTACCCGTGTCGGCTCACCCGTGTCGGCTCACCCGCGGCGGCTCACCCGCGGCGGCTCCGTCACAACCGTGCGCGCAGCTCCTCCTCAACCACTCCTTCGCGTTCCAATGCGAGGCGGATCCGTTTGCGCGCGTCGTGCAGCAGCTTGTACAGTGCGTTGCGGTTGGTCTGCATGCGCCGCGCCACCTCCTCGATCGGCATTCCCGCCACAACGGCCGTCAGCGCCCGTCGCTGCCGCTCCGACAGGTCCTGCCGGATGATCCGTGCCAGCAGATGCTCCAGCATGCTGTCGCCGACGAGCCGGTCCGGTTGGGAGAAGCCGTCGTCGGCGATCGGCTCGGCCGAGAGCAGTCCCTCGGTCTCGAGGATAGCGTCGAGCGATACCTCGTTCCAGTATTTTCGGCGCATCTCGCTGAATGCCACACGCACGGCGATGCGGTTCGCCCAGGTCGTGAAGTGGCTGTCGCCACGGAAGGAGGAGAGGTTTGCGGTGATGCGGATGAGCGCCTCCTGCACGAAATCCTCCAGATCGGCCACCGCAGGCGACTTCG
>CAZJYH010000275.1:0-6701 GCA_964549365.1 uncultured Alphaproteobacteria bacterium | reverse complement strand
TTCGACACTTCATGGGCCGATCGATGGCCGAAGCGCGGGCGATCGAGGCCTACCGTTCGACAATCGTCGGGCACCGGGATCAACGCCCGGCGCGCAAGGGTTGCCTCCGCCGCCCGTGCGACAAACGACCGCACGGGCCGACGGGGCGAAGAACATCGTTCCGCGAACGGTCTCCTGCAGGAGTCCGCTGCTTCCAAACGGACGCTACATCCCGCGCGACCATCCGCCCGGGAGGCGCATCACGGCGATGAAGATGAGCAACGCCGCCAACAACAGCAACACATAGCTGTTGCGCGCACGCGTGATGCTGTCGGCGCGCTTCCATCGAGCGGTCAGATGCACGCAGGCCGCCGCGAGAACCATCGTGAAGCCATGCTCCACCCGATGCCGGGGGAAACCGCCGTCGAGCCCGAACATCAACACCAGACCGAGCACCACCTGAAGGTCGATCATCCCGATCGCCGCGCTGAGCAAACCGCGATCCAACCCGCTGAAGTCGCTGCGCCGCATCCAGGTGATCAGCAGCTTGATCAGCGCGACGAGCAGGACACCAACCACCAGCCACCGCAAATGGGAATGAATTGTGAAGATCGTATGCATGTTCTCGAGTTCGATTTCGATAGCGTGATAGAGCGGATACGGGGAGGCCGCGCCGTAGGGAACGGACCGAATCCGCCGGACATGGTTGTGCGAGGGAGCGTGAGGAAGCCGCCGAGGACGGCGGCGGCCGGGAGACGGCGGTTGGGAGAACCTCGATGCCGGGCCGTTTGAACAGCGTGTCGTGTCCGTCGCGGGGAAACGGGTCGATACCACGCCCACGACGACGACCGAAGTGGGGCCAAGATATCACGCCGGTGGGAAAGTTCAGCGAGAAGGCGGACCGGCGGCGCACGGATTCACGATCCGTTGCATCGGGCACGCCGGGATCGAGCCGGCGCTCTTCGTAACTTGGCGGCCGTTCCGTTCGCGAACGGAATGCATCGATCCCGGCTTCCATTCACTGCTTCGGCATACCCGCATGGCCAACGAGCGCAAATCCAGGTTCCGCACCGACTCCGGCATCGACATCCCCCCGTACATCGTTCCGCCCCCCGGATGCGGCCCGCAGCAGGCGCCCGGGGAGTTCCCGTTCACCCGCGGCGTCTACCCGACGATGTATCGCTCGCGGCTCTGGACGATGCGCATGTACGCGGGCTTCGGCACGGCCGAGGAGTCGAACGCACGCTATCGCTATCTCCTGTCGCAGGGCGTCACCGGCCTGTCGGTGGCGTTCGACCTGCCGACGCAGATCGGCTACGACTCCGACCACGCGATCGCCGAGGGTGAGGTGGGGAAGGTCGGGGTGGCGATCGACTCGCTGGCCGACATCGAGACGCTGTTCGACGGCATCGAGCTGGAGAAGGTTTCCACGTCGATGACGATCAACGCAACGGCCGCCACGCTGCTGGCGCTCTACGTTGCGCTGGCAAAGCGGCAGGGGGCCGATCTGGCGAAGCTCAGCGGCACGGTGCAGAACGACATCCTGAAGGAATATGCCGCGCGCGGCACGTACATCTACCCGCCGACCCCGTCGATGCGGCTGATCACGGACATGTTCGCGTGGTGTTCATCAGCGGCTACCACATCCGCGAGGCCGGCTCGACGGCGGCGCAGGAGGTGGCGTTCACGCTCTCGAACGCGATCGCCTACACGCAGGCAGCCGTGGACGTCGGGTTGGATGTGGATTCGTTCGCTTCGCGGCTCAGTTTCTTCTTCAACATTCACAACAACTTCTTCGAGGAAGTGGCCAAGCTGCGCGCGGCGCGGCGGATGTGGGCGCACATCATGAAGGACCGGTTCGGCGCAACCGATCCGCGCAGCATGATGCTCCGGTTCCATTCCCAGACGGCCGGCTCGACGCTGACGGCGCAGCAGGTGGAAACGAACATCGTGCGCGTGACCATGCAGGCGGCCGCGGCGGTGATGGGCGGAACTCAATCGCTGCACACGAACGGATTCGATGAGGCGCTCGGCCTCCCCACCGAGAACGCGGCGCGACTGGCGCTGCGGACGCAGCAGGTGCTCGGTCACGAGACCGGCATCGCCGACACGGTGGACCCGCTGGCCGGAAGCTATTTCGTGGAGTACATGACCGACGAGATCGAACGCCACGCGGCCGCCTACATCGAGCGCATCGACGCGATGGGGGGCTCGGTGCAGGCGATCGAGGCGGGCTTCATCCAGAACGAGATCGCGCAGGCCGCATATGAGGCGCAGAAGCGCGTCGAAAGCGGCGAGGATACGGTGGTGGGGGTGAACAAGTTCACCATCGAGGAGCCGCCGTTCGCCGACATCCTGAAGGTGGACGACTCGCTCCGCACCAAGCAGATGGCGCGACTGCAGGCCGTGAAGGCCCGCCGCGACGCGGCCGCGGTTGCCGCTTGCCTCGAGGCGTTGCGCGCGGCGGCGATCGGTACCGACAATCTGATGCCGCGCATCCTCGCGGCGGTGGAGGCCTACGCCACGATCGGTGAGGTCTCCGACACGCTGCGCGGCGTCTGGGGCGAGTACGAAGAGTAGCACAACGATCGTGCCGTTCCGAAACGAACGCCCAAACGCGCTGACCGGGAGAGGCGCGCGGGAGCACGACGCAGACACGCATACGAACCATGACCCAGTTGAACCCACATTTCGACGCCGAACGCGCCGCGACATTCGTCGGCAAGCATCTGATCATCGGGCTGGAGGTGCACAACCGCCTCGATGAACTCGTGGACACCGTGCAACTCCACGGCCCGATCGTGCGCGTGACGCCGGATGAGGGGGTGGTCGTGCGCCTGCATCCCTCCGGCGTGGAGTACGCCATGCCGGCGATCCTCTCTGCCTACGAGGAGGCGCCGCCGGGCGACTACCATTTTCAGGCGAGCGGCGACGTGGTGAGCGATCCCGATCTGATGACCACGTGGGTGGTGTACGAGCCGCCGGAGTGGGACGAGGAGCCGCAGTCCGGCCAGGTGACGGGATGATCGAGGTGCGCCGTTTGGATCATCTGGTGCTGACGGTGGCCGACATCGAGCGAACGTGCGGCTTCTATCGTGAGGTGCTCGGCATGGACCGGATCGAATTCGGCGCCGGGCGTGTCGCGCTCCGGTTCGGCGACCAGAAGATCAACCTGCATGCCGCCGGCCGCGAGTTCGAGCCGAAGGCCGGCACGCCGACGCCGGGGAGCGCGGATCTCTGCTTCATCATCACAACCCCGATCGCCGAGGCGATGCGCCGGCTTGCCGACCTCGGCGTCGAGGTGATCGAGGGGCCGGTGCACCGCACGGGCGCAACGGGACCGATCGTGTCCGTCTACCTGCGGGACCCCGACGGCAACCTGCTGGAGCTTGCGAACCCGGTGCCGTAGGCGCCCCTCCACCGGGTGGAATCCCCCGGATCGAACGTGCCGCCATCACCGACCGGCCCCCGGCGCGACGCACGAAACACGGGTCTGCGACGACGCCGGCCGGCCGATCGCCGCGACCCCATCGACGAACCGCCACATTTCAAGTGCCGCTTCAGGTGATCCGGGATTTGACATTATCGAATAGTCCGATCGGCGTGTATATCGACGAGGTTTGATTTGGAAGAGCGCCGCGTGCGGCCGTATACTTGCAGGATGGAACCGGACGCATCGGCGGCTCGTTCCATCCCCTCCACCCCCACGCCGACATCGACAAGGGCATCGTCGGCGTGACCCCTGCTTTCTCAACATCTCGACGGTCATCATCTGGGCACGATGTCGCCGTTGATATGCGAGGATTGCCGCAGCCCTTGCGACAACGTTGACGACACAACGGCCGGCCCTGTTCTGGACGCAGGGGCGACTACTTCTTTCACACCAGATCTTCTGATACGGATGGAATGGGCAGCCAACCGTATGGAGAGTTTGGGGGATTTCCCTCTACTCACCACTAAGCTTCAGGTAACGCGACCGCCGGCAAATCTCGTGCACCGCGAGCGCTTGTATGAGCGCTTGAACGACGGCGTGCGCGGTAAGCTTGTGCTGGTTACCGCACCGACCGGTTTCGGAAAGACGACGTTGTTGAGCGCGTGGGCCGCGCTCGACGGGAGGAACGTGGCATGGCTGTCGCTCGACACGAGCGACAATCCCCCGGTCCGCTTCTGGGCATACGTGCTCGGCGCAATCCGCCAGGTGCAGCCGGGCCTCGGCGTTGCAACCATGCAGGCGCTGCGGGCGGGCGAACCGATCGAGTTTGCGCTGGCCCCGCTGCTGAACGAGCTGGCGGCCGTTGCCGGCAACGTCGTGCTGATACTCGACGACTATCACACCATCACCGATCCCTCCACGCACGCCTCGCTCGATTTCTTCATCGAACGGATGCCCCCACAGGCTCATTTGGCGATCAGCAGCCGAACGCAGCCGCCGCTCCAGACCTCCCGGCTGCGCGGCCGCGGCGAGCTGCTGGAGATCCGCGAGCCGGAGCTGCGCTTCTCCTCGGCGGACGCGACGGCGTTACTGGAGCTGGTGGCAGGGCGGGAGATCGCCCCGGACGAACGCGAGGGCCTTGCCGCGCTCTCGGAGGGATGGGCCGTGGGCCTTCAGCTTGCAGCGCTTTCCCGACGCGACGCCGCCGGCTCAGAGCCGCGCGACGAGGGCTGCGCCGACCGATACCCGTACGTGGCCGATTACGTGCTGCTGGAGCTGCTCCAGCGTGTTCCCGAGCCCGGCCGATCGACGCTGTTGCAGCTTTCGGTGCCGGCGCTGTTCAACGCCGATCTGGTGGGCGCGGTCACCGGCGCGGAGGATCCCGATCGATTGCTGCGCGCGATCGCGGCTGACGCGTTCTTCGTGATCCCCTCCGAGGCCGGGCAGGGATGGTACCGGTTGCATCGGCTGGTACGGACGGTGCTGCGGGAGCGACTGCGCTGCGAACAACCGGCATTGGAGAAGGCCGTGCACGAACGCGCGGCCGAATGGTTCGAGGCGCATGGGATGGTGCGCGAGGCGGTGCGCCACCGCGCCGCCTCCGGAGCAAACGCCGACGCCGCGCGCCTGGCCGAACGGTGCGCCGAACTATTGCTGGCCGAGCGGGATCTCCCCACGCTCCTCGAGTGGAGCGACGCGATCGAAGCCGAACAGGTGCACCGACGCCCGAAGCTTGCGCTGGCCTTCGCATGGGCCGCGTTGCTGAGCGGCCGCCAGGAACGCGCCGCGGGCTTCATGGCGATGGCGCGCAACGCCGCACCGCTGCCGCTGATGGACGGTCTGGCGGACGTCCGCGGCCATCTGACGGCGTTGGAGAACGCTTTGCGCGTGGGTGCCGACCCGGGGTTGGAGCACGAGGTGCCCGCGACACACCGGCCGGTCAACGGTGGACGCCCGCTCCGCACCGCCTCGACCGGGACCGCACCGATGGGCTCTCTGCCGACGAACACACTCGAGCGAGATGGAGCCACGGCCGGAAGGTTCTCACTGGCCGAGGCGCTGCCGCGGATCGGGATGTTGCAGATCCGCCAGGGGAAGCTGAGCGCGGCCGAGACCACGTTCCTGAAGGCGATGGACCTGTTCGAGAGCGAGGGCGACGTTGAGGGGTTCGACACCCAGCACGCATGGGCGGCTGCGCTCTGCGCGATCGGACGCGCCCGCGTGGCCTACGAGCGCGACCGGATGGCCGGAGCGATGGAACTGGTGCGCGAGGGATTGCAGCACGGCAGAAGCGTGGCACGCCGTGATATCATCCGCGACGGATTCCTTCTGCTCGCACGTATCCATGAGGCGCGCGGTGATCTCGACGGCGCGCTCGACGCGGTCACCGAGGCCGAGACGGAACTGCGCGCGATCGGCCCCACGGACGCGGACCGCGCCGCGCTCGGCGCCTGCCGGGCTCGGGTGATGCTGGCCAAGGGTGAGCTGGAGGAGGCAACGGCCTGGAGCCGACGCCACAGGTTGGAGCCGATCGCGGAGGGGCCGGACGGTGACGAGGATCAGCGCCTTGTGCATGCACGTGTGCGAATCGCGTTGCATCGGACGGACGAGGCGCTCGACGTGCTCGCTCCGCTGATCCGCCATGCCGAGGCGCGCGATCTGGCCGATACGTTGATTCACGGCTCGCTGCTGCAGGCGATCGCGTACGACCTGGCGGGGGAGGCGGAGCTTTCGGCCCTCGTTGCGCAGCGCGCGCTGGCACTGGCCGAGCCGGAGGGGTATGTACGCGCGTTCACCAGCGAGGGCCCGGCGGCGGCCCGCCTTCTGAAACGCGTGCGCGGCCAGCAGGAAAGCGGCGAGCTTGCACCGACGGTGTCGACCGAATACATTCGTGAGCTTCTCGCCGCCCTCGGCGAGGGACGCCCGGCCGGCGATGATGCGCACGAGAACGGACTGCGGTCCGGGCGCGCCCTCCCGCCGCTGCTGACGCCGATCAGCGATCGGGAGATCGAGGTGCTGCGGTTGATCGCGGATGGTAAATCGAACGCCTCCATCGCCGATTCGCTCTACATCTCCGTGAGCACCGTGAAAACCCACATCAACAACCTCTACAGCAAGCTGGGCGTGGAGAGCCGTACGCAGGCGCTGGCGCGGGCGAAGGAGTATAATCTGTTGTAGCGGGGCAGGTGAGGAACGTTCAGCGTGTTGCGTCATGCGTGCAACGAGATGCGTAAGGCCAAGTGCCAAGTGCCAAGTGCCAAGTGCCAAGTGCCAAGTGCCAAGTGCCAAG
>CAZJYH010000274.1:0-6708 GCA_964549365.1 uncultured Alphaproteobacteria bacterium | reverse complement strand
AAATACAAGGAACACATAGCCTCCATAAGTTCGCCATCGCCAGGCATCGAAGTGAGCATGCATTCCAACACGTCAATCGCGTCATCGAACACCCCTGCTTGCGAGAAGGAACGCGCGACATCGAACGCAGTTGACCGCAACTCAATCTCGAACTGTTCTCTTTGCCTCTCGAACATATCGTGGAACAAACCCGGGAATGAGACCTTAGCATTGTCATTGCCCAATACAATGTCCATCGCGGCAAGAAATGCGGCCTTCGCTCGCACTGGAGAGCCCTCAAGCAGTGCATGGTCCGCGAGCTTCCGCAGACGATAAGCATCAAGCAAATCGACTTCGACGATTTCTGAGTCCAACTTCGGCAAGCCCTTTCCTGTTACTATCAGATCGTGGCCAAAGTCCTGGCGAAGGCGGTAGATGCTCTGCTTGACGATACGTCGTTCGTTACTGAGATCGCGTGGCACGTCGCCATCGCGCCTATGTGCAGTCGGCCCACTGCTATCTCCCCTGCTCCGACGATCTCGGGTCTCATCAGCTGCAGCCAAATCGTAAAAGTCAATAGGAGAAAGCGGGCGCGCTTGCATCTGATTCAACACCATCGCCCCAAGAATGTTCCGCTCACGATGTCCACTTATGCGACAGAACACACCAGTCGATGTCGTAATCGCGATGACATTCATCATGTTGAGCCTCAAGCGTCCAGCAGCACCGCTTGAAATCCTGCCTCTTCTCGAGCGAGATTGATCCATCGCGATCTTCTCCCATTCCAAACATTTCTCGACGCCAATGATACCACCCCCCATCCGTAGCAATGGCCTCATGAACATCACCAGCGCCCGCTCAGGCTGCATCAACCAGTCAATCGTCTGAAGTATCGCATCACAAAGCAGCACTCTGATATTGTGCACAACCGAATCAACTGTATCCATACGATTGAGTAAATCGAAGAGACACGTAATCACTTGAATGCGAGACACATCCTTCAGGCGAAGCACGGGACGTTTGACAAGCTCACCGATTGACATCAGATTGCCTGCAGTAGCACCGTCAATCGTCAAATCCAGAAGCATCACGATCCATCTATCATCCTCTGCGACCTCAAGCTCTCCTAATGATTTGTGTATCCTCGATAACATAGAATGCGATTCAGGATCAAGCAACGCAAGCGCGACCGACTGTTGCAGGCTGAGGCTCTCGAGTGCAATCCCATGCGATTGCATGATCTCATGGGCCTGGTCATGCTCGCCACGAAGGAGAGCGGCGTCGAGCAGCGGAAGAGCCAGCACCGGTTCAATTTGATCACGACGCCATTGCGGCATGAGCGCCAAGGCTTCCAGAAAAGGCTCCCGTACCTCCGCAAACAGATCCTGAGATCCGGCGAGTACCCTTTGCAACCTGGCCACAGTGTCGACAAATGGGTCGATCATTCCCTGCTCACGCATCAACGGAAGGAGGCTGTTACAGATCTTGGCCAACTCTTCGACCTCAGCAACCTCCGCCAATAGATCGACGCAGTACAGCCAAACATTTAGGTCATCACCGTCAACAGTCGCCTTGAATTTCTGAATTTCGTCGATGGCTTGTTGGAGCTCCTCCGCACTATCGTATAGCGACAATAAGGGCGGACGTACCTTGCGTTCGAATGTCACACGGACATCGTCGGGTAGTTCACGAGATTCAAGGATCTCATTAGCACGCTCCCGAATCCGACGCATCATGGCTACGTCCCCGTTGACGTTGGCATCCATGCATGCGGCAATGACGTAGTCAGTATACGCGAAGGTGAACCGAAGGTGTGGTCGCGTCTCAAGCAGAGCTTCCGCCTCTTGCCACAACTCTCTCGTCACTTCCGATCTGCCGTTGCTATACCAAAGGTCACTATATGTCAACGCATGAAGACGTCCAACAGCCATTTCGTCAGTCGACACCGTCATTGTGGTCGATGTAAGATATTCCAACCAATACTCGAGTACAACCGGATGATCGCGCCGCGAAAGACTGAGTCGGTAATTGATCAACTTCACCAGCATGCGCTCCCACTCCTCCCGACGCCATGCCCCGAGTCGCGTCTCCAAAAGGCGTGCAGCAGTCCGCCAGGTCAGATTTGACTCTCTCCATTTTGCACTTCGTTCGATTACCTTCAACGCATCGAATGTCCGATCGAACGCCCGGTGAGTCAAATCACCGTCGAGCTTGCTAACGGTCCATTTCCGCTCGGCAAGCAATTGAAACGGCACAATGGAATACAAGGGCCCACCGGCAATCGCACGTACAAGATCCTCCACGTCGACATTATGACTATCTATCAAGTGTCGGTGCAATAGTGAGTGAGTGAAACCCAGAGGCGGCTGAAGTGAACGAGCTCCCTGAAGAGCTCGGGGTGGTGCGACAACAGTTGCGATGATTCCCTTGAACAGAAGTGTATCGACTAAAGCACCGGCGTTTTCCAGGATCACCGAGACTGTCTCGAGAGCAAAAACCTCTCCTAGTTGTGCGATTCTTTCAGCACCGAGTCGCTCTTGAGGCTCCAACTCCGCAAGAAGATTCTCAGCAACCCGTTCCACCGCATGTTTCATTATGCTTGTCAACCACTCCAATCTGCCGGGGATGCTCCAACCACGATCGCGTAGAATCCCGGCCCCGTCCGCAGCTCGGATAACACCTCGCAACGCCGAGCATACGGCCAAAGGGTTACCCGCAGTAACCTCATATAGAGCAGACAGGACATCCGGCACCGGCGGCGCTCCGCATGCTATGTTCCATGCCTGAGCACAGGATTGCGGCGGAAGACCCGTGAGCGTAAGATCTTGTGCTTGGTGTAGATCGAGCACGCCACGTATTTCCTGCATATCAACTGGTCGTGCTAGAGCAAGTACGGCAATGCTCTCGTCGGAGAGCAACCGCATCAGTCGCGAGAAGTCAAGATACGACTCTGCGCCGAGCAGGTGAAGATCCTCAAACACGAGAAGCGTCGGGCGTACTCGCGCCAAATGCTGAAGTGCCGTCGTGACTGCGTCGAACTTCGGCTCCACCTTCGGACCGGAGGATGAGATCATAGCTTCCGGTCGGTTGATCGCATTCGCCACAAACGGGACAAGAGAATTTTCCGCCCCTTGATAGAATCTCACATGCACAAATCGTCCTCGTCCATTTCTGGGGTCGAGCACATGATGCCTCACCCGCTCCAGCAATCGACTCTTCCCGATGCCGGCTTCACCAGAGAGGAGCATCACGCGCAACGCTGGCTCAAAGAACGTCCCATGCCAGAACTGAATGAGTCGCTGCACCTCATCTTCACGATTGAGAAACGGAAGTCTACCGTGATTCTCGAAGTCGGCCTGAAATGGATTCGATGGTATCGACATAAAGCGTATCCGAACATTGAAGAAGCAAATATGAAGGTCCGAACATAGCAAAGAAAATCAGAATGAAGAAGCGACACGTTCTAATCTACAACAAGCAGACAGAGATCGATGTATGAGTTTCCGGCATTACAAGAACGTCGAGCCATAATCTCTCGATAGTGCCTGCCGTGACCGCCTCAGGCCGACCGACTATCTCACAAGGGGTCGTCCCACAAAACCGGCAACGGATCATCCTGCCTTCCGATTGTCGATAGCGTTTGTTTTCCACAAATGTTCGACCCAGGCACCGTTCGTTACCACCTCCCCCCGACTTCGTTACCCCCCGCTCCTACCTTATACACTTGATTCCCGCGGGCACTTCCGCCGGCAACTCATCCCTCCAACAACCATTGAAAGGTGGAGCCATGGAAACAGACGCGCACACAGCTCTGACTCGAATCCCCCCACGAAACGAGGAGTTTCACTTCAAACGATGCGACTGCTGCCGTGCGGTCGGCTACCCCAAGGACATCTACTGTCCCCGGTGCGGAACGCCGTTCGGCCCGATCTGCACACACTGCGGCACGCCGGTAACGCACCCCGTGGCGGTGTACTGCGTGGGGTGCGGAGCAAAACTGCTACCCCGTCCCCGTTAACCGCGCATATTTCAACATTTCAGGAGAAGGACAATGAGACGATATCTTCTGCCGGCGACACTGCTGCTGGCACTACTCACAATGATGACGGCAAATGCGACAGAGTTCATGGTCGACACGGTCGCAGATTCCGGCCCCGGCAGTTTGCGTGACGCAATTACCGCGGCGAACATCGTTTCCGGCACGATCTCTTTCTCGCCGCGCCTCATCCGGCCGGTGATCGACCTCAACAGCCCACTTCCATCGATCCGAAACACTGTGAACATCGACGCCGGGACGACCTTCGTCGTCATTCGGCGCAAGCCGAACCTCTCCGGCCCGGATTTCCCCCTGCTTGTCGTGGACGCAGGAGCCGTCGCTACCGTCAAGGGCTGCATCCGATTCAGCGGAGGTACGGCAGGCGGCATTCAAAACCGGGGAACGCTGACAATGGAGGATTCCTGGATAACAGGGAACTCGACCGACGGCGTCGGCGGTGGCATACACAATGACGGAAGCGGGGAGTTGACACTGAACCGCTGCACAATCGACCACAATATTGCTACTGGGAAATCCTCATCGGGACACGGCGGCGGCGGGATCTGCAACAACGGAAGGGCGTTGACGATGAAGAACTGCACGGTTACGGAGAACCAGATCGGCAACGCGGGCTTTAGTGCAAGCGGTGGCGGAGTTGAAAGCGATGCAGGGCGCCTGTTTCTGATACACTGCACGATCGTGGGCAATACGGCAGCCGACGGGTTCGGTGGTGGTATTTACATAGGTGGCGGGTCGGCATCGCTCCGAGGCTGCATCGTCGCGAAAAACACGGCCTCGGGCGGGCCGGATATTTACGGCGCCGTCGTCTCGAACGGAAACAATCTCATCGGCAATGTCGAGAATAAGGTGGGGTGGTCACCAAACGACGCCGTCGGCACACCGACGTCGCCCATTGACCCAATGTTAGGACCGCTCCATGACAGCGACGCCTGCACTTCGCGGCCCTGCGCGCCGACGATGATTCCACGGCTCGGAAGCCTGGCAATCGACCATGGCGGCGACAGCGCTGATCCCGACGTCGACCAACGGGGTCAGTACCGCCCACACGGCAATCACGTCGACATCGGCGCGGTGGAACTGAGCGATTGTGATCTGCTGAGGGACTGTGGCCCCACCCTCAAAAATCCAGACTGCCTAATCGATGCGGCAGGATTAATCGGCACCACGTTGAAGGCTCTTTCGGAGCAATCGCCGTCGATTGCATGGGGAGCAATTTCCGGCACGCCGAGCGGAGTTTCATCAGCTCACGGTGGCGGTTGTACCAACGGTGATCTCACGTCATCTGGATACCTTGAGCTCTGGGGCAGCCCGGCGACTCACGACGCGGTGGCACAGGCGTTCGCTCCGGCCTCGGGTACCTGGTACAAGGGACGGGCTTGCGCTGCCTGGAAGGCGAACCTCAAACGCACCCCACCGGCAATTCGCTTCTTCGTCTTCAATGGACCGTACGCTCAGAATCCGGATCCGGAAAGCGTTGGTAACACGGTCGGCATAATTTCGGTCGCACGGATGACCGCATTACCCCCAGAAAGCTGGGCACAGTTTGGAGACGACGACCTGCCGATCTGGAGGGTTCCTGTGCCTACTCCTTCACACTTCGGTGTATGTGTTTTCGATACTG
This sequence comes from uncultured Alphaproteobacteria bacterium, assembly GCA_964549365.1. GTDB lineage: Bacteria > Bacteroidota > Ignavibacteria > OLB7 > OLB7 > JAFDZV01. Next base: position 1,051 of record CAZJYH010000274.1, on the reverse strand, counting down.
ATGATTCGAGCGGCATGGCCATCGACAACATAACCGTGACCGAGGTCTGCTGTCTTCTCAATGTCGCGGTACAGCCGAATGCCGGCCTGGGAGGGTTGTACCATGTTGCGATTGTCAACGTGGTCGACAACATCTCCATTTACTTCGTGAATGCCCGCGTGCTGACTCCCGGCGTGGCTATCGCGATCAGCGCGCCTCCGAACTCGAAAGGCAGTGGATGGACACAGACCCCAGTGAATCCAAAGGGCCAGCCCTCGGTCGAGTGGAGTCGCGGAACCGGCACGTTACCGTGGCCCATGGATTCGCTTCTTGGAGGGTGGCTCGGATTGCAGAGCGCTGGAACCATTGATTCTGCCGAGGTTTTGTTTGAATTCCGCGACAAAGCTGGGAACGTCGTCTGTTCGAAACTGCTGAAGATGTCGTCGAAGATTGCGACACTCGATGCAGGTGAAAGCAATGAACGGAACGGTGACGCGGTGCTTTTGGACGTTCGGCCCAACCCGCTGAATCATCGAACCACGATTCGGTTCGCACTGGCATGTTCGCAATCATCCGTCCACCTCTTCCTCACCGATCAAACGGGCCGAAAAGTTATGGACGTAATCGACGGCCAGACTCACGAGGCCGGGCTGCACGAAGCAACGCTCGACTGCTCGGATCTCCCGGCCGGGGTCTACTACTATACTCTGAAGACGGATGGCGCACCGCTCAGCGGGAAGTTGATCGTTGCGCATTGAGGTACCGCTGAACGATATCGAACCCGCCGCCGCGTCTCGGACCTCCCGGGGCGCGGCGGCACATTGTGCCCCTCATGCGGCCGACGTTCCCCCCTCCCTCCCCTTCCTCAGAAACGCCTCGCGGACGAGTTCCGCGAACGGCCTGCCGTGCACCTTGCTTTCGAGCCAGGGGACGAGGTCGATCCAGTGCAGAAAGATGTTCTCGAACGGGTCGTCGACGAGCGGGGTGATCTCTTCGAGCAGCCACGCGAACAGCCCGTTCAGCTCCGCGCGGTCACGGCTGCGAAGCGCCCGCTTGATGAACGAGATCATGG
>CAZJYH010000273.1:4271-6715 GCA_964549365.1 uncultured Alphaproteobacteria bacterium | reverse complement strand
GGTGGCCCTTCGCGCGATCGCCAACGAGCAGGGAGAGCCGGAGAACGTGCCGTCGGCACCTTCGAAAGCCGTGATGCTGACGATCATCGACGTCAGGAATCCCGACGCGCCGACGATCACCGAATCGCGCGCAAACAACGGCACGGCAACCGAGCTTCCGGACATCACGCTGCAGTGGAACAAGACGGTCGACGACGGAACGTACTATCTGTACATGATGACCCGCTCGGGCGCATGGCGGTTGATTCACACGGTGGTGCGGACCAACGCCGCGACGATGTCGTATCCGACCGACGGCAACTTCGCGACGCAGGACGCCACGCACGCATTGCCACGAAAGAACGACGCGAACAAGACGATCTACTACCGCTTCAAGGTGGTCGCCGAGAACGTCTCCGGGTTGCTGAGCACGCAGGAAAAGGTGCTGACGATTTCGGAATAGTCGCGCCGAGGGGATGCCGGTGTTCCGGCCGTCGTGTACATCGCGATGCCGCATGAACCGATATGAAGCGGCCCGCATCGAGATTCGATGCGGGCCGTTCGATTATCGCGGCACGGTATCAGCGCGTTGAACTCCCGAGATGCGCCGGCGCTTCGGCAGCATCGCCGGGAACTTCACGCGCATGGCGCAAACGATCATGGCCACGGAGTATGCGGCGAAGGGAATGCCCGCCTCGGACCGAGTTCGCCGCGCGCGCCGCTACTCGTGCACGGAGATCGTGTTGAAGTCCAGCACGGCGCGCCGATCTCCCCGCTCGATGCGCACGATGCCGCTGCCGACCTCGCTGTTGACGAACGGTCCGGCAAAGAGCTGCGTGCGCCCCGGAAGCACGGCCGCGCCGTTGCGTTCGAGCACCAGCGAATCGAGCGTACGGCCGACCACAGCGAACCGTTCACCGGCGAGCGATCGCGCCTCGATCCACGGATGAACGCCGTCGACGGCACGACGCGGCGCCCCGGACCCCATGTCGCGCACACGCGACTTGAACGCGCCCCAGGTGATCTCCGACGCGGGGGCACACTGCACAACCCACCCGATCGGCTCGCCCGGTGTGTTGCGGGTGCGCAGTCGCCAGTTCGCCTCCTCCTCGATCCAGGCGTTGTTGCGCCCGAGCGGACGCACGGCGGTAAACGCCCCCTCCATCCTGCAGAAGACCCATCCGGAGGGATCCCGCTCCAACGTGTCGAGCGTCTTCGGGAGGAACAGATCGATGTGCTGGCACTGGGCATCGGCGGGGATGTCGTACAACGCGATCAGCAGATCGCGGTTCTGGAACACCCGTTCGTACGGCGAGCCTCCCACCCACTTGTTCTCGCTGATGTAGCTCCCCTTCGTTGCGGCCACGGTCGCGATGGTCAGCTCCGGCTCCTCCGGGAAGAACGTCCCCATCTCCAGCGCCGACGCCTGTGGGTGCAGCCCGAAGATCGAGTTGCCGGCGCGGCCGCTCGCGAACGTCACGTCCCACGTGTGCTGCTGGATCGGCTGCATCAATCCCCCCTGTATCGAGCCGACGGCATAGTCCGATCGCATCCACGTGTATTTGTACACGGGCGTGAAGCGCTCGTTGGAGAACCGGATCTTCGCGCGGGAACGACGCAGCTCGGTGTGCAGGTAAGGAGTCGCCCGGTCGTGCGCCACGGAACGCAGCAGCGGCGGACACCGGTAACTGCTCCGCGCGGCGAAGGCCAGGTCCTGCAGCGCCATCCCCACCGTGTCCTCGAAGTAGAACTGGGCGTAGGAGAGCGCCTCGGTGTTGCGCGGATTGGTGGCCGCGTTGTCGGCGTCGCGTGAGTGCGCGCCGCAGTACGAGCCGTTCAGGTACTCGGGCGCCATGTCGGCAAGCATCAACGTGATCATCATGTCGGCACGGGCACGCAGCTCGGCGTCGTGCGTGAAGTCGCGAAGAACGATGAGCGGGGTGATGTAATAATAGACGTAGCGCGGCGAGTCCCACTCGGTTGTGCCGTACCGTGCCACTTCGTTCACCCAGGCGGTCAGATAGTCGCGCGCCTCGTCGTAATTCTCCCGCGACGACTTCCCGTTGAACCACTCGTCGCCCGTCATCTCGGGCCACTCCTGGCTGAACAGGAGGAGCGAAACGAAGTGCATGAGGTAGTGGTTCTCGGTGTCGCCTCGGTAAGGGGTGAACGTCCGCATCGTTCGACGGAACCGCGCGCGCACCTCGGGACCGATCCGGTCCTTGCAACTGAAGTAGAACCCGGCCGCATAGATCTGCCAGAACATGTCGCCGGTGGGCCGGAGCAGCAGCGAGTCGACGACATGCCACGCGCGGACGGTATCGATTCCGACACGCAGACATGCCGTCGCGTTCTGGAATGTGCCGTGGCGTTGGCGGGCGATGCGTGCAAGCAGGGTATCGCGCTGGGCCGCAGAGGGGGCGGGTTGATCGGCAGCCCCGGGCACCGCACTCAAAGCCGCGACC
>CAZJYH010000273.1:3983-4261 GCA_964549365.1 uncultured Alphaproteobacteria bacterium | reverse complement strand
CGTCGGCACGACCGGCGCCCCGTTGCGCGGCGGCGTCGTGGGAGGCGGCGCAGCCGACGATGCAGAGCGCGGAGAGAAGGGAAAGGATGGACCGAACGCTCATGAGCCGTTCCATGTGTCGGACCGCAGCGCCGTTGCGGCCGTCGACGTCGATTGAGGGAAAATGTCGATGGAGCCGGGGAGACATCCACGCGACGGGAGATTACCAGTTCTTGGCCGTGAGGCTCCAGAGTTGTGATCCTTCGAGCCCGGAGGGGACCCACGCACCGTCGATGAAA
>CAZJYH010000273.1:2499-3973 GCA_964549365.1 uncultured Alphaproteobacteria bacterium | reverse complement strand
AGGTGCCCGCCAGCAGCGTGCGCCCCACCACCACGATCGCGTGCGGCACCGCGCCGGCGGCGATCTCGGGAAGCCGCCGCACGCCGGTCCCTCCAGCGCCGTCCGGCGCCAGCATCGACACGCCCTTGTCGCCGGCCAGATACAGACGCTCGCCGTCGAACGCCATGTCGTACACGTTGGAGTCCACCAGCACGACGGCGGCGCGCGGTTCGATCGCCCCTTCCGCCACCGAGGCCAGCGGCGCCCCACCCATGCCGAGACACGCGAACGATGCCCCGGGTGGGCCCGGCACCGCGATCGCGCGGATCGGAAGCCCGTGGTCACCGGCCACCGGCATCCTCCGCCACGTGGAGCCGCCGTCGGCCGATTCGAACACGGCGTCGTAGACCGCGACGCGCAGCAGCCCACGGCTTCGGATCTCATCGAAGCGATACATGAACCGGTCGTGCAGCGCGCCGGCCGGCTGCTCCCAGTGATCGCCGCCGTCGGAGGATCGCCAGAATCCGAACGCCGTTGCCGCGTACACGAATCGCGGATCGCCCTGGTCCACCTTCACGTCGAGCACTTCACGCACACGCCATGTGGTGGTGATCCGCCAGGTGGCACCGTAGTCCGTGGATCGATGCACGCCGTTCCCGGCGGCGATGTAGAGGATGCGGCCGCGACTGGAGTCGACGGCATCCATGCGAAACGCCTTCAGATTGCGTGGGCCCAGCTGGGTCCACGTGCGAGCGGTGTCGGCGCTCACGAACAGACCGCTGTGCAGCGTGCTGGAACCGACGACGAATTTCTGATTGCCGTAGACGACGGCGTAGATGGTGGTTGCCGCGGCAGCCCGCGTCGAGGCGCACAGCGTGAGCGCCGACAGCAGGCATGGGATCAACATGGACACGATTCGAGAGACGCGCATAAGAGCGGGCATGTGCTCGAGATGGGAAGAGGGACTCGGGAGGAAGGCGCCGGCCTGCACCGGCGAGCAAAGTACGAAGCCGAAGCGACGCGGAAAGAGGAAAGTGTTGGGTGATGGTACGAGGGGATGTCCTGAATGGCCGAGATGCAGGGTCACCGGCCCATCCCTCAGCCGAGACGGTTGAGTCGGTGCGCCACGGGCATTGAATGCCACCGACCAATGAACAATGGGAACGAGATCCCGGGCATCATCCTATCACGCCGATGCCCTGCCGATCAACATTCGTCGCCGACGTCATTACACGTGGAGGTCTCGTCCGTCTGGTTGACAAACCGACAATCACCCTCCCAGTCCACTACGTTGCCGGCGGAATCGCGCTCTTCGATAATGAAACAACTACACTCATTGCGCAGACCAGGGAGACGCATCATCCAGCAGGTGCCCCGCATTCCTCCGGGCCCACCGCCCCATTCATTTCCTCTTCCCTCCCCAAGGCCGCTGCCCGTACCGCCCGTGCCCCCACCGCTCCCCCAGCCACCCCACTCTCCGCCCCCGAACCAGGTG
>CAZJYH010000273.1:0-2489 GCA_964549365.1 uncultured Alphaproteobacteria bacterium | reverse complement strand
CCGCCGCCGGGCCCGCCGCCGTCATCGAAGCCGAAGATGGGGCCGCTGTTGAGCCACGCTCCCGCGTTCCCACCAGTGAACGGAGGAGGTGGAGGCGTTGCGCCTCGGCCGAACGCCGGAACCACCGCCGACGCGACTGTCATGCAGATAATCAGAGGAACGGATACCATCAATTGGAATCTCGAATGCATGATTCATCATCCTGTTGTTACGGTACTACCACCTTCTTCACATCGACCATGCTGCCGTCGATTGTCAGCGCAATGAGATACATACCGCCGGTTGTGAATGTGTACACGGCGCGCATGCGTTCGCCGATGCCTGTAAAGCGGGGAACGAAGAGGAGGTTCCCGGCAGCATCGTAGATCGCAACCGCCGAGCTCTGGCCGCGCGCCGGCGCCGTGATCGTCACGCGCCTTCCCCCGTCATGCGCCACTGTCAATCCGTCCGCCGCCTCTGGATTCCGGTTGGCCAGGTCGATCAGCTCGCGCGCGTCACGCTTTGCGTACGCGCTCCCGTACAACGTCAGGTATTCCTGATAGAACGGATCACTCAGCCTCTTCGAGACGCCGACCGTGATTCCATCAGCACGGGTGAAGAAATAGGCTCCATCGCCACGCGCACGCACCGAGATGCCGATAAACAACGAGTCGCCGACGGCCGAGGCCGGCACGGCACTTCGTACGAGCGCCATCAGCGGTCGCGTGCCGTAGATCGTCGGATGTCCGACGGGTGTACACGGCAGCACACCGACGCTGTCGAGCAACGCCACCGGCATCAGGTCGGAGGCCCGCACGAGATGCGCCGTGAAATCCAACGTGTCGAGCGCATAGTAGTTCATCAACGACTGCTCCCTCGTCCCCGGTCTGTACCACGTCAGTTCCCGGTAGAAGCTCACCGTATCGCCGTCGGCGGCCTTGAAGTTCGCCGTGCGACTGTTGAAGGAGAGATACCGGGCATCGGCATGCACCACCCGCTTGTCCTTCCAGTGGAGCAGCGTGAGAAGATTCCCGTTGCGGCGGCATTCGGTGAAGAGATACTCGGTGCGGCTCGTCGAATCATACGCCATCGCGTACATGTAGCTCGGCGCGAAGTGTGCCGCGGGAAAAGTATCGCGGCCGCTTACACGGTACATCCAGACCGCGTTGTTGACGTTCACCCAGAGGTCCGGACGCTCCGTGCGTGGAATCGGCGGGGCGTGCTGCGCGCGCAACGGTGCCGCAAGGAGGGCAAGCAGAAGGGCGGCGATCACCGCGCCGATCGACGCAGTAGTACTTGGTACAAAGCGAGGCATTGGTATTCAGAGATTCACATGACACAATTATTCGGGGCTTCGGAATGCTGGTTGAATGTACCAGCGCGCACTCCATTCTTCAAGTGCACGTTTGTGTACCCCCCATCGGGGTACCGACGGCGGGGGATGGGGCAAGTCGTGCCCATCAGCTCGTCACCCATCATGCGATGCCTGCCAGGCATGGCCGTTGAGTACATCTGTGTCCTGTTCGTTGTGTGCCGGACTGCGGATGGTGTACACTTGCCTCGTCGAGACTTCCTTCCCGGCGGGTGTTCGCCGGGAAGGAAGCCGTCGGGTCGGATCTGCTACCGCCCGCCGGAGATGCCGATGCGCAGGTCGATGCCGATGCGCGTAGTGCTGCGGCGGATGTCGCGCGAGCCCTCGTCGTCGGGGATCGTGGCCTCGTAGCTGACGAAGCCGGAGGCCTGCACGGTGTTCGAGAGCGTGTAGCGGATGCTCGGCCGGAAGCTGATGCGCGTGTAGACGTCGTTGTTCCCCTCGGGGCGGAAGTCCGTCAGGTTGAAACGCTTCTTGTTGTTGCGCCCCAGCGTGAAGTTGGCGGCGAACTCGATGTCGTTCTTCAGGTTCAGGCCGAACAACGGCAGCGAGAGCCCGCGCTTCTGATAGCTGAACTGCGCCTCCAGCTCGCTCTTCAACTCCTTCGAGATCTCGCTGCGATCCGAGGTGAGCAGCGAGAAGTCGCTCGTGCTGCGATAGGAGATCGAGCCGGTCATCGTCCCGTTCCATACGTCCGGCTTTCCGGTCACCGACACCTGAATGAGCGGCGAGAACCCGCGCGACACCGTCTGCGACTCCGGCGTCTGCTCGTCGCCGGTCAGGCGGTAGTTGCGCGTGAACTGCCCCTTGTACTCATGGCGCAACGACACCATCTGCGCCCAGCCGCTGAAGAACGGCAGCTTCTCCAGGCCGTTCCAGGTGAAGCGCCAGTTGACGCGCGGCAGGTAGCGGCCGATCTCGCCGGGGAGCCAGTACAGCGCCTCCAGCTTCTGCTCGAACAAGCGGGCCACCATCGCGGTCACCTTGCGGTTGTAGACCGTGAGCGCGGAGTCGTCCGTGGGGCGGGGAGTGAAGTTTCTATCGATCTCGTCCGCATAGGCGGCGGCCACCCCCTCGATATCGTTGTCGAACAGGTTGAAGCCGAAGAACTCCGGAAGGCTCAGGTACGATCGCGCCA
>CAZJYH010000272.1:0-6759 GCA_964549365.1 uncultured Alphaproteobacteria bacterium | reverse complement strand
CAATTGTGGGGCCCCGACGGCGGCCGGCGCGTGCTGCCGGGCGCCGGCAATCCGCGCGAGTATCTTCTGACCGCGCTGGGGCAGGCCTCCAGGCTGCTGCCGGAGATCGAGTCGAGCCTGCGCGCTCCCGCGCCCGCGGGGTATCTGCTCGATGCGGCCGGCGCGTACGAGTTTCTCCAGGGGAGCGCGTGGCTGTTGGAGGGGGCGGGGTTCGGCGTGCTGTTGCCGGCCTGGTGGACGCGGCGGGGAACCAAGCGGCGGCTGACTGCGCGCGCGGTGGTGGAGACGCCGAAGCTCGCGTCGAAGGCCGGCCTGACGATGGACGTGGTGGCGACCGTGGATTGGGAGATCGCGCTGGGCGAGGACCATCTTTCGCTGGATGACCTGAAGCGCCTTGCACGGCTGAAGGCGCCGCTGGTGCGGATGCGCGGGGAATGGGTGGAATTGAATCCGGAGGAGATCGAGTCGGCGCTCGAATATTGGAAGCACGGAACGCACCGAACGCGCATGACGATGCGCGATGTCGTGCGCATGGCGCTCGGCGCGGCGTCCGCGCTGCCCGGGATATCGTTCGGCGGGATCGATGCGAGCGGCCCCGTGCGTCGGATGCTGGAGCGGCTCGAAAGCGGTGAGCCGCCGCGCGCGCTGCCGGTGCCGGCGGGGTTCCACGGCACGTTGCGCCCGTATCAGGAGCGCGGCTACGCGTGGCTTGCGTTCATGGGATCGCTCGGCTTCGGCGCCTGCCTGGCCGACGACATGGGGCTCGGCAAAACCGTCCAGACGCTCGCGTTGCTGCTGGCCGACTGGGAGGCGGGGGCGAAGGGGCCGTCGCTGCTCGTCTGTCCGACCTCTGTGATGGGGAACTGGCGCAAGGAGGCCGAGCGGTTCACGCCGGAGTTGCCCGTGATGATGCACCACGGCGTGGCGCGCAACAAGGACGAGGCGTTTATCGGCGAGGCCGAACGGAGCGCGCTGGTGGTGACGAGTTTCCCGCTGCTGCATCGCGACGCCGAAGTGCTGAGGCGCGTTGCGTGGAACGGCATTATTCTCGACGAGGCGCAGAACATCAAGAACCCGGAAACCCGGCAGGCGCGGGCCGCGCGCGCCCTGAGCGCGGGGTTCCGCATCGCGCTGACCGGCACGCCCGTGGAAAATCATGTCGGCGATTTATGGTCGATCATGGAATTTCTCAACCCGGGATTTCTCGGATCGCGCGCCGCATTTCGTCGCGATTTTTTTCTGCCGATTCAGGCCGGTGAGGATAGCGCGGCGACCGAGGCGTTGAAGCGGCTGACCGGGCCGTTTATTCTGCGGCGGTTGAAGACCGATCGTACGATCATCAACGACCTGCCGGAAAAGCAGGAGATGCGCGTCTACTGCACGCTGACCCGCGAGCAGGCCTCGCTCTACAAGGCCGTGGTGGACGAGATGACCGGTGCGCTCGATGACCTGGAAGGGATCGAACGCAGGGGGGCGGTGCTTGCCGGGCTCTCGAAGTTGAAGCAGGTGTGCAACCATCCGGCGCAGTTCCTCGGCGACAACTCCGCCACCACGGGCCGTTCCGGCAAGCTGGACCGCCTGACCGAGATGCTGGAGGAGGCGCTCTCCGAGGGGGATCGCGCGCTCGTGTTCACGCAGTTCGCCGAGATGGGCGCCATCATCAAACGGCATCTGCAGGAGACCTTCGGCACCGAGGCGCTTTTTCTGCACGGGGGGACGCCCACGAAGCAACGCGACCGCATGGTGGAACGTTTTCAGGGGAGCGACGATGCTCCCTCGATCTTCATTCTCTCGCTCAAGGCCGGCGGGAGCGGTCTGAACCTGACGGCCGCGTCGCATGTGTTTCACTTCGATCGCTGGTGGAACCCCGCCGTCGAAAATCAGGCCACCGATCGCGCGTTCCGTATCGGACAGAAGCGGAACGTGCAGGTGCATAAATTCATCTGCGCCGGGACCGTCGAGGAACGAATCGATGAGATGATCGAACGCAAGCAGGAGATCGCCGCGAATGTCGTCGGCGGAGGAGAAGGGTGGCTGACGACGCTCTCGACCCCGGAATTGCGGCGGATGCTGGTTCTGCGCGCCGATGCGCTGGGAGAATAATGTCATGGGTGTTGTACGAGGTTGCGGAATTCGAGGAGGGTGCCATGCGCAATGATCGATATTTCAAACCATCGAATGCGCGCGCGACAACGGGGGGGATCAAATCCCGATCGAAGCGTGGTGAGTTCGGGGAGAGCTGGTGGGCGAAGCGCTGGATTCGTTCATTGGAACGTTTCGGCCTCGGCGAGCGCCTGGTGCGTGGGCGCAAGTACGCGCGGGATGGGCAGGTGCTTTCGATCAATGTCGAGCCGGGTCTTGTCACCGCGATGGTGCAGGGATCGCGGGCGAAGCCGTACCTCGTGGAGATCACGATGACCACCCTCACGGCCGCGCAATGGGATACGCTCGTCGCCGTGCTCTCCCGCCAGGCGATTTTCGCCGCGCGTCTGCTTGCCGGCGAGATGCCCGATGATATAGAGGGGGCGTTCAGCGATGCCGGCATCGCGCTCTTCCCCGACCGTGCGCTCGATCTCGAGACCGATTGCTCCTGTCCCGACTGGTCTAATCCCTGCAAACACATCGCCGCCGTCTACTACCTGCTCGGCGAGGAGTTCGACCGCGATCCGTTCCTGATCTTCAGACTCCGCGGGATGACGCGCGAGCAGCTCATGGCGAAGTTGACGGCGGGCGGCGGCGCGGTGAGGACCGACGGCGTGAAGAGAAAGAAGAAGGGGAGATCGACATCCGCGCGGCGCAACGGAACGGACGCGTCGGAGGCCGAAGTCTCCGCCGTGGAGGGAGCGTTTGCGGCCGTGTCGACGGCCCGGCCGCTGCGGAACGAGCCGCATGCCTTCTGGGGAACCGGAGCGGGCACGGGGGAGGGATCGGCCGAACTGCGTGAGCCGCCGGTGCCGGCCGCGCTGCCGCGCCAGCTTGGTGCGTTCCCCTTCTGGCGGGTGGATACACCGCTCGCCGAGGCGCTCGCACCGCTCTACGTCTCCGCCTCGGCGCACGTCATGCATAGGATGCTGACGGGGGATGAGCACCATGTCGAGGTGCGGCATATCGAGGAGCCACCGGCTGATGCGCAACATGCCGCGGAGCGGCGAGCCGATGGGCAATGACCGGGCGTACAATGATGTGATGAACAGCTTGACGACATCCGACCGGCGGCGGATGTCTGAACGATCGGCATCGGACTGATGTTGGATGACAGGGATCTGTGCGCGGGGCCGGGACGGTATCCGGCGCGCGGTTCGGCCGCCTCGATATCGCCCAACGGCATGCATCGGCCGAACCGTCGGATCGGACGTTCAATTTGCGTCGATCGGAGTTATATTGCGCCCGGTTACCACCACCATGTCAATGGTACCGCTTGAATCTGTCCGGATCGTCGTGGGATCGGCGTCGATATGTCGTGCCCCGCGAGGGAGCGAACCATTTGCCGTGCGTGGTGGAGACGACGAGGAGCGCTCGACCGCCGCGCCCGGCCGTGCAATGGGCCGCGCCGGCGAGCGGGGCGGGCGCCGAACCGGATGGCACGACGACGGGCGGGCGGCATGGCTGCGGCGTGCCCGCTCCGTCGCATCCGAACAGTGTCGATGTATCATCACCATGGGAGACCACCATGCCCACATTTGCAGAAAAGCCGAAGACGACGCGGGGGGGAACGGCCGCCGCGTCGATGATTTCACGCGCGGCGACAAACGGCGCATCGCGTACCGCGGCCGGTCCTGCGATGAACGCGATCTCTCCGCCGGGACCGACCGCTGCGGCTCAGCGTGTTCAACGACAGTTGCGGGGAGATGCCGGCAGCTCGATACAAGGGCCGGGAACGATCGGTGCGGCTTTGTCGAATCATGACTTTGGAAAAATTGCGGTGAGCAGCACTCGAGAGAACCAACAAGTGCGACGGCAGGCGATTGAGCAATCCGAACGAATTCGGCAACAAGCGATCGAAAAAACGGACGCCTCGTCGGCGGACAATAATTATCAGGCTTCCTTTGTTTTTCAAACGTTCATTCCCGACAAGTATGTCCCGGGAACCGGAGGGCTCGGCTATGGCGATAATCGAGGTTTCGGGAAGCCAGGTGATAGTTACCGAACCTTCCAGCAAATCACTGTCCAGACGGATGAGGCGGTGAGTCGTTCGGGGGTCGTGGGTGCGCCGGTTGCCAAGACCGGGGTGTCCGAGACGAAGGTGCCGTTTACGACCGGTCATGCATCAGCCGGGCCGCTGCATCTGTCCGCTGAGCGGCAGGATGCTCGTTCGGTTCTCATACGATTTGACGCGAGCATTCAGAATGGATCGAGGCTCGCCGGCATGGTGTCACCGGCCATCGACTTCAAAGGGGCGATCGCCATAAGCAGTCTCAAGAGCAAGCCATATTATTATTTCAGCGTCAGCCACGATGCCTTCCCGGCATATGAGGCGTTTATCAACGGCAACTCGATCTACCGTTGGAGTTATCCTGCGGGAAGCACAATCGCCGATCTCGTTGGAAGCGGGACCGCGATTCAAGGAGAGCGCCGGACCGGTGATGCTCCCGGAGGTGTCATCAACGCGGGGAAGTTCGAAGGATTCGGTGGTGGCCGTTCAGGTGGCGGCGGGGCCGGGGGGAGTTGGTAGTACTCTTTCCCGCCGGATGCACGAGCAGGGAAGTGGGCCCTCGCAGGCTTCCGGATGCCGAACGACGGAGCCGCGATCCCGATGTTGTGCGGGGGGATGGTACCAATCGGATCGCGATGAACGACAGTGGCGTTCCACCGCTCGGTGCGAAGTGTTGCCGTCACTCCCCTTCGACCACCGGCTCCTTCAACGTGGGGAGTTTCAGTGACTTCGGCACCCCCGGCAGCAGCTTCTTCAACTCGTTGCGGTCGCTGAATCGTTCGTGCCCGTTCACGTACTTCCACGTGCCGCCGCCGTCCGGTGAGAAGCCGATCAGATAGCTCTCGATCGTCACGCGTCCGCCGGACTCCGACGTCATCGTGAGCACCGTCGGGATCACCGCGTATGCCTCCGATCCGCGCCGCGCCAACCGGATGGAATCGTTGAACATGTAACTGGTCATCGTGAGCTTCGCTTCGTGCGTCGCCTCCATCCCTCGGCGGTACATCTCGGCGAACTTCACCGGACCGCCCACCATCTCGATCACGCTCGGGAGCGTGAGATCCAGAAACACCTCGACGTCCTCGTCCACCATCGCCTTCCGCAGCCGCTCGGCTCCTTCCAGCGCGCGGGCCCGCGCAAGCGAATCGTTCGCCCGGTTGCCGTCCGTTCCCGTAAGCGACCGGGCCTCAACAATGTCGGCCGTGACAATCGGCGTACGTGCGATCGCGTGTGCTCCGATCAGCAGCGTGTAGATCGCGACGGAGAACGGGGCGAGGAGGATTGGGATTCGTGACGTCATGCATGCTCCATACCGTGGGCGTCGGGTGCGTGTGCGTGGCCGGGGAACAAGGGATGACTGTGTCGCAGGCCGTAATACCCGATGCGGCAAACATAGGAGATGTCGACGGGCGCGGCAAATGGAACGCGCGCGGGCTCTTCGTCATGCACGCCGGGGCATACGTGCGGGGGAGGGGGCATGACGATCGCGACGAGGGCCCTGCGGCGTCCGGCCCGGTTGAACCTGTGGCTCTCATTTCGGTTCCTGTGTTGTGTGCACATGCCCCGGCTCATCGCTCATGATGAACCGGGGCATGATATCGTCGCGGCCTCGAGCCCGCGGGTATTGAACGGACCACGCGGCAATCCCTACTGCGGACAGGGTCCGGGGCAGGAGTTCACATTGATCGTGCAAGCGACCGGATCGTAGCATACCACCGCGCAGCAGCCGCTCGGGACGAATGAGCCCGGGAGCAGGAAGCAGTCGGTGCAGCCGTTGGCGTTGAACGGGAACTTGTTCTTTGCGGCGCTGATGGCGCCGAGCGGCGTGAACGGCCCGGTGAAGGCGAGGATGAACGGGCTGCCGAAGGGACGGATGTCGATGCATGCCAGGTTACCGCCGGCGTCGTACAGGCAGAGCCTCAGATCGCAGCCGGTGTTGTTGTACACCCGAATCGTGGCGCATTGCGCGCTTGCGATCTGCGTGTTCGCCAGCGTGGCGAGTCCAATGATGAGTGCCGCGAAGAGTGTTGTCGTGATGCGTGTTCTCATGATACGATCCTCCGGAATGCATGGGTGGGTATGAAGTGCCGATCGAACGCGCGCCCTTCGGCCTCTCGCGCTATCGGGACGCCGCGCCGCATGATTGCGTGCGCGACCCCGGTAAGAGGGACACGGTGCCCCCGATTGGACATCCACCGGTGTCATGGCACGTGCCGGACGGCACGCGCCGGCTCGGACACCATGCGGAGCATGGCGCGGAACAACTCACGGCCGGAACATTCCGCACCCGGGTGCTCGGATGCTCCGCGCCCCGCGAGCGATGTTCGCACCGCGCATTCTCATCGAGCGCCGGATGCGCCCGTATCCTTCGTGCTCGTCATCAACGCGCATCTGTTCATCATGCGATCACGATCATCACTTCTTCGACGGCGACTCGGCGCCCCTGCTCCTTACGCGGTTCTCTGGGCAACGCTCTTCCTTGCCGGCTGCATGGACGCGGATCCGTTCGGCCCGGCAAACCGGCGCATCGCCGGCGAGTATCAACTGTATGAATCCGAGGGTAGTGTCTCAGTTTGCATGGATGGCCGGTGGTCGCGCCCGAATAG
>CAZJYH010000271.1:2532-6790 GCA_964549365.1 uncultured Alphaproteobacteria bacterium | reverse complement strand
GCAACCCGCACCTCCCCGCCGCCAGCTACCGCCTTGCCGCCACCGTGCGCGAGCGCGGCGTCTTCTCATTCTGCATGTGTCCCGGAGGATTCATCGTCCCGTCGGCCACCGAGGGCGACGAGGTGGTGGTCAACGGCATGAGCCTGTCGCGCCGCGATTCTCCCTTCGCGAACTCGGGGATGGTGGTCTCGGTGGAGCCGGAGGATCTCGCCCCCTTCGCCGAGCACGGTCCGCTCGCCGGCATGATCTACCAGAAATCGCTGGAGACGACGGCAAGCGCGGCCGGCGGCGGCATGCAGCGCGCGCCGGCGCAACGCGTGACGGACTTCGTCGATCGCAGGGCCTCGGCCACGCTCCCGCCGAGCAGCTACAAGCCCGGGCTTACTCCGGCCCCACTGCACGAGCTGCTCCCGAAGGCGCTCGCCGAACGGCTCGCCGGCGGACTCCGAAACTTCGGACGCTCGATGCGCGGCTATTTGACCGAGGAGGCGGTGCTGGTGGGAGTGGAGACGCGCACCAGCTCACCGGTGCGCGTGCCGCGCGACGCCGACACGCTGGAGCATCCCGCGCTGCGTCGTCTGTTCCCCTGCGGTGAGGGGGGCGGCTTCGCCGGCGGCATCGTTTCGGCCGCGCTGGATGGCGTCCGCGTCGCCGAGGCATGCGCGGTGTGAAGATCCGACGAAGAACGAGCCCCCGTCCCGCACCGATTGACCGCCTGCCGTCGGCCGAACGTTGGCCCGCCGCACGATTCCGAGCCGGCGCACCATATCCCGCGGTCACGACCACAGCCTACGCAATCGCGCCCAGGGCCGCCTTGACCGCATCGAGATTCGGGAGCATGCCCGGGTTGTCGAGCACCTCGGCGTAGACGATGGTGCCGCTCGCGTCGGCCACGAACGCCGAGCGCTTCGACACGCCGTGCATGTCCCACGCGCCGGGGCTGAAGACATCGTGCAGCGAGTCGAACGCGACGGAGGCCTCGCGGTTGAAGTCGGAGAAGAGGGGGACGGTGATCCCCTTCTCGTGCGCCCACATCTGCTGCGCCATCGGGCTGTCCACCGAGATCCCCAGGACCCGGGCGTTCAAGCCGGCGTAGCTTTCGAAATCCTCGGTGATCATGCACATCTCCTTCGTGCAGACGCCGGTGCCGATGAGCGGGAAGAAGAGGATGACGGCGGGATCGCCGCCGATGTATTCGCGCAGCCTCACCTTTCGGACGCCGTCGGCATCCTTGTGCAGAAGCGTGACGTCGGGAACGGGATCGCCGAGAGTGAGTGCCATGATTGTTGAGAGACGGTTGAAATGTCGATTGTCGGGTTCGGTCGGACCGCATCATCTGCGGCATGCCCGGCACAACGCTGAAGACGCCGCCACGGTTCCACGAGCCGCCCCTGTAACTTCATGACCGCTCCGGTGTCTTCCCTGCGCCGCTCACCCCCCGTACATCAACAACCGCAGGGCCGCCTTCGGTCCTCGACATCACGTGCAGGAACGTCCATGAACAGACGCAACTTCCTTACCGCCTCCGGAGCGTTGAAGGCCGGCGGGATCGATATGGCGCGCAGACGCGGTCCGGGCGGAACGCAGGCGCGCGTGCAGGGGCTCGGTCTCGAACCGTACACAGGCCCCTGGGGCTTCGAGCAGGCGGCGCATCTGTTGCGCCGGGCACTGATCGGCGTGCGCCCGGAGGATATCGCCACGGCTCTCGGAATGACCATGAGCGCGACGGTGGACAAACTTCTGGAAACGCAGCCGAATCCGAATCCTCCCTCGGCCTATATCGGACAGACCGAGGACCCGCAGTGGACCACCAAGACCAACAAGGAATACAAGACGGCCAACGCCGACGGCACCTACGTCACCTACCTCCTCTCGTGGTGGATCGACCTGATGATGAAGCAGGGCTTCACGCTCCGCGAGAAGATGGTGCTCTTCTGGCATAACCATTTCGCCACCGGCCACGCCACGGTGAAGGACGCGCGGTACATGTATGGGCAGAACGCCCTGTTCCGCCAGTACGCGTTCGGGAACTTCAAGGATCTGGTGCGCCAGATCACGTTCGACCCGGGGATGCTCGTGTATCTGAACGGCAACGCCAACAAGAAGGGAACACCGAACGAGAACTATGCGCGCGAACTTCAGGAACTGTTCACGATCGGCAAGGGGCCGGAGCGCGCACCGGGTGATTACACCAATTACACCGAGGCCGACATCAAGGCGGCCGCGCGCATCCTCACCGGCTGGAGCAACGCGCTCGGCGACGACAGCGCGGCCTACACGTCGGCCACGTTCAACCCGAACAATCACGACTCCGGCACGAAGACATTCTCGGCGGCGTACGGCAATCGGGTGATCAACGGCGCCACGACCGAGGTCGGCGCAAGCGGCGAGATCGACCAGTTGATCGGGATGATCTTCGAGCAGGAGGCCACCGCGCTCTACATCTGCCGGAAGCTGTACCGCTGGTTCGTCGACTACATGATCGACGACTCGGTGGAACAGGACGTGATCAAGCCGATGGCCGCGCTGTTGCGCGCCTCGAACTTCGAGATCGCCCCCGTGGTGTCTGCGCTGCTGAAGAGCCGTCACTTCTACGAGGGGGGCCGCACGGGCTGCGTGATCAAGACGCCCGTCGACGTGCTCGTCGGCACCGGCCGGACGTTCGACTGGACCGGCGCGGATATCGACACGAAGGATACCAAGTACATCACCCTCTCCTCCACCGATATGCGCCAGCGCAACTGGCGGTTCCGCACCCTGCGCCGTCTGATGGCGGCGATGGGGATGGACTTGATGAACCCGCCGAACGTGGCGGGCTGGCCGGCGTACTGGCAGTCGCCGTCGTACCACGAGATGTGGGTGAACGCCGACACGCTGCAGAAGCGGATCAACTACCTGAACGATGTCTCGCAGAACGGGTTGAAGCTCGATGAGTCCTACGGCTCGGCGCTGATCGACGTGATCGCGTTCGTGAAGGGCCTCGGCACGATCAGCGACCCCACCGTGATGATCTCCGCGATCGCGCGGCTGCTCTTCCCCGTCACCCTCACCGACGCGCAGCTTGCCGGGTTGAACGATATCCTCCTGCCGGGCCTGCCGGATTACGAGTGGGACGCGGAGTGGAGCGACTACACCGCCGACCCCACGAACGCCACCAAGCAGAAGACCGTGGAGGACAAGCTCCGCACGCTCTTCAAGTACATGCTCGCCATGGCCGAGTACCAACTGTCGTAGCCGCAATCAGGAACATCAAACGCAGGGAAGATATCCATGAAACGACGTGACTTCTTGAAGACGATGGCGCCGGCGGCGGTACTCCCGATCATGCTGGGCGGCTATCAGATAAAGGCCTACGGCCGCACGCCGCTGTTCGAGCGGCTGCTGGCATCCGCGGCGGACACCGACCGCGTGCTGGTGCTGATACAGCTCAACGGCGGCAACGACGGCCTGAACATGGTGATCCCGCTGGATCAGTACGCGACCTACAACAAGGTGCGCTCCAACATCGCGATCGCCGAGAACAGCGTGCTGAAGTTGACCGGCGCCACCGGACTGCACCCGAGCATGACCGGAATGCAGGAGTTGTACAACAGCCGGAAGCTGCGCGTGGTGCAGAGCGTCGGCTATCCGACGCCGGACTTCTCGCACTTCCGCTCCACCGACATCTGGCTGACCGGCTCGGACTACGATCAGGTGATCGAGACCGGGTGGATGGGGCGCTACCTGGCCTATGAATATCCGGGCTTCCCGAACGGCTATCCCAACGCGTCGATGCCCGATCCGCTCGCGATCCAGATCGGCTCCTCGCTCTCCACCGGACTCGAAGGCCCGGCGGTGAACATGGGCATGTCCTTCTCGAACCCGACCTCGTTCTACAACATCGTCAACGGTACCGGCGACCCCGTGCCGAACACGCGCTCGGGAACGGAGCTGGACTACATCCGCGGCGTCGGTCGGCAGCTCGACAAGTTCGCCGCCCCCGTCAAGGCCGCCGCAACCAAGGCCGCGAACAAGTCCACGCTCTACCCCGCGGCCCGCACGAACACGCTGGCCGACCAGTTGAAGATCGTCGCCACGCTGATCGCCGGCGGCCTGAAGACGCGGATCTACATGGTGAACCTCGGCGGCTTCGACACGCATACCGGGCAGCTCTCCACGCACGCGACGCTGCTCGGGCAGCTGTCGGTGGCGATCAACGCGTTCCAGGACGACATCCGCCTCCTCGGCGTCGAGGATCGCGTGGTGGGGATGACCTTCT
>CAZJYH010000271.1:0-2522 GCA_964549365.1 uncultured Alphaproteobacteria bacterium | reverse complement strand
GTTCGGTCGGCGCATCAAGTCCAACGGCGGCGGCGGCACCGATCACGGCGCGGCGGCTCCGCTCCTCGTCTTCGGCACCAACGTCATCCCCGGCATCCTCGGCGCCAACCCGACGATCCCGGACGACGCCAGCCCGAACGACAACCTGCCGATGCTCTACGACTTCCGCTCCGTCTACGCATCGCTGCTGAAGGACTGGTTCGGCGCGCAGGATGCCGAGCTGCGCAGCGTGCTCTTCCGTGACTTCCAGATCATCCCGATCATCAAGGGAACGTCGAGCGGAGTGGAGGAGAACGTTGCCGCCGCAGACGCGCTGGTGCTGGAGCAGAACGTGCCGAACCCGGTCGTGACCGGCACCACGATCGCCTTCTCGACCGCCGGCGGCGATGCCCGTCTGGATCTGTACGACGCTCGCGGCGCGCGCATCCGCACGTTGCTCGAGGGGACGGTGCGCGCCGGACGTCAGACGATCACCATGGACGCCGCAGGCCTCCCGTCGGGGACATACTACGTGCGCCTGCAGGCCGGGAACCGTCAGCAGATGAAGCCCATGGTGGTGAACCGATAGTTCGGAGATTGCCTGGAGGAGTCATCAACTGCCTGATGATCCACTCATGAACGGGCCGGCGGACGCGACGCCGGCCCGTTCATTCTGGTGCCCGAGCACGATTCTCCGGCACAACACGGCAGACTGTTGTCGCGGAGTTCACCCCGCGAACGGCGCCGCATCACCTTGCACGCCCGTGGTCGCCGGGAACGCGTCGGCGCCGGAGTACAACTCCGGCACAACAACCCTGCATGTTGTCGCGGAGTTCACTCCGCGACCCACGAACTCCGCGGCCCACGAACACGCTCCCCATACTGTTGTCGCGGAGTTCACCCCGCGACCGGCGCCGCATCACCTTGCACGCCCGTGGTCGCCGGGAACGCGTCGGTGCCGGAGTACAACCCCGGCACAACTACGCCACTCCGGCACAACAACCCTGCATGTTGTCGCGGAGTTGACTCCGCGACCCATGCACGCCCCTACTCCACCGGCAGGAAGATCTCCGTCAGCAGCTCCTCCGGCGGCACCTTGGTCTTGTCGTTGATGTAGGCCTCGAACGGCGGCGTGTCGCGCAGGGTCACACCGCTGGTCGGGAGCCAGTCGCGATAGACCGCGTTCCACGCCTCGCCGAGCATCTCGTACGGCCCCTTGTGCGTGAACACCGCCCACCTCCCCGCCGGAAGCACCTCGACGGTCATCTCCCCCTCCGGCTCCACATCGTGGGCGAACACCACACCCGCCAGATATCTACACTCTCCGGGCGGCACCGTCGAGGGATCGTCCGGGCAGATCCCCACGCACATGCGGATCGAAGGGAACAGCCCCTTGCGCCCCATGAACTCCACCAGCACGGGAAACGCCTCCGATGCCGCCTTTGAAAAGTTGCCGTCGACCAGTGTGGTGCGCGTGACACAGAGCGCGCGCAGATCGGGAAGCTCCCGAATGACATGTTCCATCGTCAATCTCCGAATATGTGGCCTGTTGAACGGTCGTGGAGGATCCAGCGCCGGCGCCTTCGCTCCGAGCGCGCGATAGGCCGAGGGAACCACGCCGAAGTGCCGCTTGAACGCCTTCGTGAACGCGGCGGCGGTATCATAGCCGCACAACATTCCGATGGTCGCCACGGTGGCGTCGGACTCGATCAGCCGTCGCGCCGAGTCGTGCAGCCGTTCGCGGCGGACATACTCACCGAGCGTCTCGCCGACGTTCGCGGCGAAGATCCTGTGGAAGTGATACGGAGCGAAGAACGCCACGCGCGCCAACCCTTCGAGCGAGAGCGGCTCGTTCAGGTGCGCACGGATGTAGCGGATCACGCGGTTGATTCGCTCGTGATGATCGCGGTCGGTCGCGGGCCGCTGTACGCTGTTGTCCGGGTTCGTCTCCGTCATGGGCGCAATCTATGCGACCGGGGAGGGCGCGGGGTATTCCTGCATTGCGATTTTTTGAGGATGCCACCGCGCCGCTCGCAACGTTGATGGGCACGGGAACCACTATCTTTGGTGGATGTCGTCACACGCGCACCGTTCATGGGCTTCGCGATGGCGGTAGATCGCTGCATCTGCCGGCACGTTCCGTTCGCCTCCGCGCTCGCCGTCGCGCGGGAGCGGGGCTGCACGTCCGTCGCCGAGCTGCAGGCCCACCTTCCGCTCGGCACAGGATGCGGCCTCTGCGTGGCCTACATGCAATGCACGCTGGAGACCGGACGCACCGATCTGCCGGTGTTCGACGAGGCGGCCACCACGTACTGGCAAATGCGTTCCGGTCTGATCGAGGAGGGGAAGGGATGAGCGTCGCGTTCGCGATGTGGTCCGGTGGAAAGGCCTGTCACTACGCGCTGTATCGAGCGATGCAGGCGGGGATGGAGTGCGAGCTTCTCGTGACGGTGATCGATGAGGAGACCGAGCTGGTGATGTCGCACCGCGTGCCGCCTGAGTTGATCGAGGAACAGGCACGCCTTGTCGGCATCCCCCTGATG
>CAZJYH010000270.1:4116-6803 GCA_964549365.1 uncultured Alphaproteobacteria bacterium | reverse complement strand
CGCGAAGGAGAGCATGTTCTTCAACACCGACACCGCCGACGCCCCCTGGACCGTCGTGAAGTCCGATTGCAAAAAGCGTGCCCGGCTGAACGCCCTGCGCTACCTACTCCACAAGCTGCCCTACGGCAAAAAAGACACGAAGCAGATCGGCTCGATCGACGCCCTCCTCGTGGGGCGAGCCAATGTCGTCTACGAACGCGGTGAAAACGAGATGCCGGCCGTGTTCTGAAGGCTCCCGGGGGGCAACGCCGACTGTTCCCAGCAGGCTAGCGCGCCCGAGGTCTCTGGCTGTGCCATCGATGGACTGACTCCGCCTACCACCAATGAGAACTTGCGACGCCGATTCCGGTGTTCGCCCCGGTTGAATCGGGATGAACCGCGAGGGTGACGGCGTTGAAGCGTTGCGTTGATCATGAATCTCTGCGAAGCCGAACCGACTCTCCGCGTCGGTCGGTGGATTCACTCCGTTCGTTCCGGCTTTCGTATGTTTGCGGATTATGGTGTTCCAAATGCCCGGCATCCGTCGCCTCGGAACTTCACATCTCTCAACATCCCCTCAATGAACCTTCTCGATAGGATCACCGAGCGCCGATTTTCGGTTGCGGTGGTCGGTCTCGGTTACGTTGGCCTCCCGCTCGCCGTTGAATTTGCCCGCGCCGGCGTCAAGACGTACGGCATCGACGTCGATCCCACGAAGGTGGAATCGCTCCGTTCGGGGCGGAACTACATTCGCGACATCTCGGACGATCACGTCCGCGAGGTGATCGACAACGGCACGTTCGAGGCCACGAACGATTTCGCGGCGGTGCGCGGCGCCGACGTGGTGTATGTCTGCGTGCCGACGCCGTTCACGGCGAACAAGGAGCCGGACATCTCCTACATCGTGCAGGCCGCCGAAGGGATCGCCGCCAACATGCGCGGCGATCAGTGCATCATCCTCAAGAGCACCACCTTCCCCAACACCACCGAGGGGAGCGTGCAGCCCATCCTCGAGCGCGGCGGGATGAAGGTGGGCACCGATTTCTACCTTGCCTTTTCGCCCGAGCGGATCGATCCTGGCAACAAGGTGTGGCACACGGCGAACACGCCGATCGTTGTCGGAGGCGTGACGCCCGAGTGCACGAAGATCGCCGCCGCCGCCAACCGCGTGATCATCGACAAGGTTGTCGAGGTGAGCAACCCGAAGGTTGCCGAGATGGAGAAGTTGCTGGAGAACATCTTCCGCTCGGTGAACATCGCGTTGGTGAACGAGCTTGCGCAGTTGTGCGATCGGATGGGCGGCGTGAACATGTGGGAGGTGGTGGAGGCCGCGGCCACCAAGCCGTTCGGCTTCATGCCCTTCTACCCGGGCCCCGGAATCGGCGGGCACTGCATTCTGATCGACCCGTACTACCTGAGCTGGCTGGCCCGCGAATACGACTTCGTCACGAACTTCATCACGCTGGCCGCCGAGGTGAACGAGTCCATGCCGTTCTACGTGCGCGGCATGGTGATGCGCCAGGTGGCGAACCTGCCGGTGACCCTCAAGGATGCGAGCATCCTCGTGCTGGGCGTCGCCTTCAAGCGAGACGTGGACGACCTCCGGCACAGCCCCGCGCTGCGCGTGATGGAACTGCTGACGCAGGACGGCGCCACGAATCTCACCTACGTGGATCCGTACATCCCGACGATGGAGCTTCTCGGACGCAGCATGCAGGCCACGCCCTACAGCGACGAGCTGGTGGCGAGCGCCGACATCGTGATGATCACGACCGATCACAGCGATTTCGACTACGAGCGGATCGTGCAGCATGCGAAGGTGGTGATCGACACGCGCAACGCCACGAAGAACGTGAAGGCCGGGCGCGAGAAGATCCACCTGCTTGGGAGCGGCCAGTGATCACCATTGTTTCGGTGGTGGGCGCCCGCCCCAACTTCATGAAGGCCGCGCCGGTGAAGCACGCCTTCGACCGCGTCGAGGGGGTGCGGCATCTGCTGGTGCACACGGGGCAGCATTACGATCCGAACATGTCGGATGTCTTCTTCGACGATCTCGGCATGGGGAAGCCCGATCTCTACCTCAACGTCGGCAGCGGCTCGCACGCGGTGCAGACCGCGAAGGTGATGGTGGAGTTCGAGCGCGTCTGCATCGAGGAGCGGCCCGTGATGGTGTTCGTCTACGGCGACGTGAACTCCACGCTTGCCGCCGGTGTGGTGGCGAAGAAGCTGGGGATCGAGCTGGCGCACGTGGAGGCCGGGCTGCGGAGCTACGACCGGCGGATGCCGGAGGAGATCAACCGCATCGCGACCGACGCGATCACCGATCTCTTCTTCGTGACCGAGGAGAGCGGGCGCCGCAATCTGCTGGCCGAGGGGATCCGCCCGGAGGTCGTGAACCTCGTCGGCAACACGATGATCGACTCGCTGGCGCGCTTCTGCCGGAACAATCCGGCGCCGGAGCCCGACGGCGACTATGTGGTGTTGACGCTCCATCGGCCGAGCAACGTGGACGACCCCGCGATGCTTCGGCGTCTGTTGGATGCCATCGCCGACGGTGCCGGCTCCATGTCCGTCCGATTCCCCGTGCATCCACGTACCGAGGCCGCGCTTCGCGCCTCCGGCGACTACGAGCGCCTGGCCGCCGAGCCGCGGTGGCGACTGCTTCCGCCGGCAGGCTACCGGGAGTTCATCCAGCTCGTGCGCGGATC
>CAZJYH010000270.1:0-4106 GCA_964549365.1 uncultured Alphaproteobacteria bacterium | reverse complement strand
GCGGCGGCGAACGAGGCGGAAGTGAAGGCAATGGACCTGGCTCGGCATCCCCTGCCTGACGCTTCGCGAGACCACCGAGCGGCCGTCGACGGTGGAGCAGGGAACCAATCATCTCGTGGGCGTCTCGCCCGCCATGGTGCGCGATGCGATCGCGCGCGCGGTGGCCGGTGTTGCCGTTCGCGCCGGGAACGTGCCGCCGCTGTGGGACGGCGATGCGGCCTCACGCATCGTCTCGGCCGCCATGCTTCATCTTGATCGGAAGGGGTCGCCCGTTGTTCGATAGATTGCGGCCCGCTTCTTCACTTATCGTGTTGCTCGTCTGATGACCGATTCCTCCTATCGATTCTCTCTTCCATTCGTGTTGTTCGCGTTGTGCGTCCTCGGCATGCTGGCGTCCGCCGTCGCGACGGCGCAGCCGACGCCGTCGGCGTCGAAGGGAGGGGGAGACGACCTCGTCCTGAAGAAGACCGAAGGACAGGGGCGCTCCTCGCAGTTCGGGGCGGAGCTTCCACCGGTGGAGCGTTCCGTCGATCCCGCGCAGTACCGTCTGGGTCCGAACGACCAGTTGCTGCTCGCGCTGCCGATGATCGAGGCGGGCGAATACCCGCTCGTGGTGTCGGCCGACAACAACGTGTTGCTCCCGCGTGGGTTCCCGCTCGTCAACGTGCGCGGCATGACGCTGGAGCGCCTGCGCGCCGTGGTTGATTCGCTCTATCGCGCACGTTCCTCCTCGTACCGAAACGTGACGGTTTCTCTTGTGCGCCCTCGCTCGATCTACGTTTCGGTGACCGGCGACGTGTTGTTCCCGGATCGATACGTGTTGACCGCGTCGGACCGTGCCACCACCGCGATCGACATCGCGAACCGTGTCTCGAACGAGGGGCTGACGAAGGAGCGCGAGACGGAGATCGCGGCCATGCGGCGTCGTGAACGGAACGACCGTCTCAGCGCGCGTGATCTCGGAGCCAACCGCGTGGTGCCGCGCTGGGTTGTGCTTCGTCACAACGACGGCTCCTCGCAGAAGATCGATCTGCTCCGCTATCGCGCCACCGGGAACGAGGCGGACAATCCGACGCTCCGAGAGGGAGACGAGGTGACGGTGCTCGGCGCGGACTATTCGCGCCCGACGGTTGCGGTGGTCGGGGCGGTGAACACGCCGATGGTGCTCCCCTACGACGCCGGAGACAACGCGCTGATGCTGGTGCGGCTGGCCGGCGGCGTGCGGAGCGACGGCAACGCCCAGGATGCCTACCTGATCCGGCGAACGACCGACGGGCTCGCGAAGGTGCCGCTGGATGTGGCCGACAGCGCCGCGCTGGCCGAGATCCGGATTGCGCCCGGCGACCAGCTTGTGGTGCTCGCGCAGGATCCGGCGGTGACCGGAACGTCGCGGGCCGGCGTGGTCTCGGTGGTGGGGGAGGTGCAGCGCCCGTCGACGTATCCGATCATTCCCGGCGTGACGATGCTTTCGGAGGTGATAGCGCTGGCCGGCGGCGTTCGGAGCGATGCGTCGTTGAACGGTGCGTACATCACCCGGGCGGTCGACTCGCGCTATCGCAAGCCTTCCAGCGAGCTCGGAGACAAGCCGGCCGGGGTGCTCTCGACCAGCTCGCTCGCGCTCGACGACACCACCCGGCTGAAGGCGGATCTCGAGTCGCAGACCAACCGCGTGTCGGTGGACTTCGTGGAGGTGATCGCGCGCGGCAACAAGTCGCGCGACGTCCCGTTGGAGAACGGCGACGAGATCGTGATCCCCGCGAACCCGAAGAACGTCTTCGTCCGCGGCCGCGTGGCGAATCCCGGATGGATCGCCTACGCGCCGGGCTCGGACTTCGAATACTACATCACGAAGGCGGGGGGCTTCACCGAGGCCGCCGTCCCGGGGCGCGCCCAGGTGCTGAAGTACGGCACCGGCATCTGGAACGAGCCGGGAAAGACGAACATCCTTCCGGGGGATGAGATCTACGTGCCGGGGGAGCGCGATCTGCCGGGGCGCACGTCGCTTGAAATCGCCAGCTCCATCATCAGCATCACCGGCGGCATCGCCAGCCTTGCGTTCACGATCTTCACGTTCGTGCGGGAGCTGACCAAGCAACCATGACGGCATGTACCGATAGCGGATACCGCGGACGGTCGGCGGCGATCGTCCGGCGCGCGCGCGCAGCGGGCATGACGCTCTTCACGGCCGTTGCCTGCCTGATCCTCACGGCCGCCGGATCGCGGCGTGCGTACGCGCAGGCGGAGCTGCTCCCGCTCGATCATCCTGCAACGCGCGTGCTGGTGCGGATCTACGAGGCCGGCGCGATCGTCGAGTTCCCGCGCGAACATCTGCCGATCTCGCGCGGCCTCGCCTTCCGGTTCCTCGCTCAGGCCGCGGCCGATCCCTCGCTCGCGTCGGCACTGCGCGAGCAGGCCGCCTACTATCGCGACGAGCTCGCCGCCGACATCGGCGCGCGCCCCACCTCGGTCTTCATCCCGACCACCGACTCCTCCGATCTCATCTACGCGCATCCGTTCGCCGGGAACACCATCGCGATCATCGATCATCGCGACACGGCGCTCGGGCTGCATGTCGCGTTCGAGCCGGTTCTCGACGGCGAGCTGCGCGCCGATCCGTCGGCCTCCGGCTCCGCGTTCATCGCGCAGGGGGGGGGCGTGCTCCGCGGCACGGTGATGAAGCACGTCGGATTCTCGGCGCGGGTGACCAACGGCTCGGTTGCGGGCGATTCGACGATCGCGCTGCGCGACCCCCGCATCCGCTGCAACGGGTCGTTCGGGGTCACCGGATACGGCCGCGACCTGAGCTTCGGCGACGGCCATCTGCGCGCGGACTTCGACAACATCGCGGCCGAGATCGGCCACGAGAAGATTCAGCTCGGCGGCGGCGGCGATGAGAGCCTGTTGCTCACGTCGCGGCTCCCCTGCAACTTCGACTACATCCGGCTCAGCGCCCGATTCGGCCGGGTGGCGTTCACGCACGTGCATGCCGCGCTGCTGGGCGAGGCCACCGGTGATGCGAGCGGGCCGTTCGCGCAGATCCCGCCGAAGTATTTCGCCGCGCATCTCCTCAGCATCGGTCCCTTTGCGGGCCTGCGCTTCTCGCTCGGCGAGTCCGTGATCTATCAGGGGCGTCCGTTCGATCTCGGCTACCTGAACCCGCTCGTCTTCATGAAGACGCAGGAGCAGTACGAGAAGGACCGCGACAATGCCAACCTCTACCTTGCGCTCAGCTACGCCCCCACGCGCCATCTGTTCGTGGAGGGGGAGATGCTGGTGGACGACCTTCGGTTCTCGCAGATCGGCAAGGGCTTCTGGAGCAACAAGACCGCGTGGCGCGTCGGTGCGCGGACGAGGGCGTTTCCGATCCCGCAGGTCGATCTCGGCGTCAGCTACACGCGATTCGAGCCGTACGTCTTCACGCACTTCAACGTGCTGAACAACTACACGCACGCCGGCACGATCCTTGCCGGCGGTGGTCAGCAGCCGAACTCTTCGCTGGCCGAGCTGAAGCTCACCGTCACGCCGCTGCCGAGTCTGTGGTTCGATGCCTCGGTCGGGATCGGCAGGCACGGCGCGAACGTGATGCAAGTGCTCGATACGCTGACGGGGCGCGACACCGTGGCGGTGAACGTCGGCGGCGACGTCGGGCAGACGCATCGCGCGGTGATCGACCCGATCGAGGTGAGCTTCCTCGATGGAATCCTCGAAGAGACCGTGAGCCTGCGCGTGGAGGCCGAGTACGAGCCGCTGCGCAACGTCTACCTGCGCCTCGCGCTGCTCCGCGACGCCGTGACGATCGCCGGACGCGAGGCCGCGCAGACGGAGGTGCGCCTCGGGCTGCGGATCGGAGCGCATTGAGGAAAGAACGAGGAGAGAAGAAGGAGGAGAGAAAAAGAATGTTGGAAGAGAAGGATGAGAGAATGCATGACGGTAGGCGCAGGCTGTTGAACTACCTCCAATGTCATCGCGAGGCCGAGCGCAGCGAGGCCGTGGCGATCTCGCCTCGGAGCAATGTGGTCGAAATTCGGCGAGATTGCTTCGTCGCTTCGCTCCTGCTAAGGAACATCGAAAGGACCTGGGTCGTTGCGAGCGACCGCAGGGAGCGC
>CAZJYH010000269.1:5915-6843 GCA_964549365.1 uncultured Alphaproteobacteria bacterium | reverse complement strand
ACCTGAACCACGCCTGCGATCTCGCGGCGCCCAGGGACTGGACCCGCGCAACCGTCATTCGGCAAATGGAATCGATGCGAGACACCGATCCAACCATTGTCACAGTCCACCATGGGCACCATGAGGATAAATCACAAAGTCTCTTGCGCATGATGTCCGCGCACGGCGGCTATGACTTTGGCAGGCTGCACGCCCCACTTTGCTACGACTATTATTTCCAGGGGAAAGAATATCTGGCGACGATCATCCTGACGCGCGCGAAGAGCGCGCCGGATATTTCACCGAGGACACGGGAGGCGATGACCGCCCTGGAACCCTTCTTCCACCTGGTTTTCAGCAACATCGTTGCACGATACAAGCGCGCGCAACCGGGCGAGAATCTTGCGGACGGATTATTCAATCACGTTCTCAAGGCATACGATCTTTCCGACAATGAGATTGCCGTGCTCGCGTTGCAGGCCTATGGGTTCAATTATCGGCACAACACCGTCGCGAAACACGTGAAGAGCATGCATCGAAAGACCGGCTGCGCGAGCTATCTGGAGCTGTTCGGGCGGTATGTGGCGCGCACCGGGGAAACACGGGGGGACGCGGCCGAGCCCGGGGACACCATCGTCGCCGTCTACTGAGGCCGGCTCCCAGCCACACATCATGAGCACTACCCCAGGGATGAGCGAACCCAACGAGACCATCGAGCCGGCCGAGACCGAGGAGCCGTTGATTCCGGAGCGAATCGCACGATTCCTCGGGGCCTTGCCCACGACCTTCGACGAAATCGGGTGGATCGTGCAGTTCCGCGACGCCCTGCAGGACCTGCAGAATGGCGTCGATCAACTGCAGTCGCAACACAAGCTGGGCGCACAGGCGCAATGGACGCTGGGCGTGCCGCTGGCGCGCATCAAGCGCCTCACGGTCGTGATGCAGCAAC
>CAZJYH010000269.1:0-5905 GCA_964549365.1 uncultured Alphaproteobacteria bacterium | reverse complement strand
CGTTTGGTGATGAAGTTTGGTGGCACGTCCGTGGGCGACGTGGACCGCATCGCCTGCAACGTCAATCGTGCATGCAATCTGGAGGCACCTCGCGACCTCACTCAGTTCAAGGTCTTCGCGGTGGAGCAGATTCAATGGAGCAGGCAAGCAAAGAGCGTGACGCTACTGGCCCGAACACCGAACGAAAGCGCAGCGCAAAGCATGATTCGTCAGATGCCGCTGGCTGGATTGGACCCCAGGCAGTTTCATCCACCCTCGGTGTACGATTATTATCTCGGCGGAACGGATTATCTCGCCACACTTCTGCTTCTCCGTTCGAAGGACAAACCGCCGATCTCCGAGCGAACGCATCAGGCCTTGTCCTCGCTCCACCCCTTTCTCCTGACCATGTTCACGAGCTACGTGGCACGCTATGCGTATGAGCATCCGATGGAAAACCTCTTCGCACACATTCTCGAACAAATACTTGAGAACTTTGAGGAGATTTCCAGCGCGGAGAACGCCGTCCTTGCACTTCAACTCTATGGCTTCACCTATTCACAGATCGCCGAGAAACTGCACATCACCGTCAACACCGTGGCGAAGCACGTGAAGAGCATCCACCGGAAAACCGGCTGCGCGAGCTATCTGGAACTGTTCGGGCGGTACGTGGCACGCACTGAGGAAGCACCGGAGAACGGCGCTGCACCCGGCCCGGCTGACGGCATTGTGGCCGTGTATTGAACCGTCCGGGAATATCGCGCGACGAACCATCGCCGAAACGTCGTCGAAAAAAGGCAACTACATACCTGGCTCACCGAGATGTGCAGGAAAACGACGTGTGGGTACTCGAGACGTCATCTTGAACGAAGTGAAGAATCTATTCCGGCTACCGGCAAAGATCCTTCGTGGCTTCGCTCCTCAGGATGACAACCCTGGGAATCTACGTACACCCTTCGCTCTTCAAAGTGAGCCAGGTATATATGTGCCAAAAAAGTACCGAATGATGTACTGGCGCACGGGGGTTTGAATGTGCGAAGTTGCGCGTGCCCTTCGTGACCATCGAACCGGGCAGGCGAGAGGTGGCCGGCGCGCGCGGCGCGAACGATCGCCGTGCAGCAGGGCAGGAAGGATGCGCGAGAGCCGGGAAACGCCAGGCGCATGCTTCATGGGGGGAGAATTTTGGGCGATCGACTCCGCGTCCCTCATCGGCGCATCGAACTCCCGTTACACGATGCGCCGTGATATCCGGAGCCGTGCACACAGCGCGCATAATCCGCGGTCCCCGGTGGTGGCCGCGGCCAGCCCAGACCGGTCCCTCGTCGGCGGCCGGGGATCGCCGGGAGATATACTCCTTTCTCCCATGCGATCCCCGGCGCCTGCTGTTCGGTGGCAGGACCGGATTTGCGAGCTGAGCGGTACCACTATCAAGCGTTCATAACTGTGTCGTCGTTGAGACGATTCGAGCTATCTTGTTCGAACACACGACACACTTCCCTTTATTTTTCACCATTTGGGAGTTTTCGCGATGAAGCGAATAGTTGTGCGCGGAATCGCACAGTACGGCCTCGCCCTTGCGGCCATGCTCATCATCTGCCTTGCTCACGCATACGCGCAGAGCGACAGCCTCTATGTAGCCCCCACGGTAGACGAACGCCCGGATCTTTGGGCAATCCTTCAGGATAGCAGCGCCGTATATCTGGTTGATTTTGATGGCTCCGGCGATACCATCGACGCAAACTATGTGACGCCGTCGTACATGTTCAGCATGCAGTACGATTCGATGATGAACGTTCACTACCTGCTCACCGAATGGCGGCACAATCGAAGTATCCTGTACCTGCCGTCATGGATTGATAAGCGCACCGTCAACGCCCGCGCATCGCTTCTCAGCTACAACAGCACCACCGCCACATTCACATGCGCGGCCGGAGATACGCTCAGTTTTTACCGCGAATTGTGGTGGGCTGATCCAATGACGAGCCTTCAGGACACGAACAACTACTACGCCATCGATTCGCTCGACTACGCGGTGGAGTTGGTGCGCGCGTCGGACTCGACACGCGTGGCGTTGATCGACAGTGTCGGTATCCTTCCCAACTACACTCCGGGACGGCCGCGCATCCATGCCGCGCGCCCACTGTATGCACTGGTGCAATACACCGTCCCGGCCGCGCTGGATGGCGAGCGGGCGTTCATGCGGATACTGCTCTATCATCGTGGAGCCGGAAAATACTGGTTCACTCGATCGGACAGCTACACCATGGCCGTCTCGAAACGATTGCAGAGCAGCAGCTTCCAGTATTATGTGGAGTTGTTCGGTGGAGGCGATCCATTGTACAAGCCACAAGCTCTGAGCAATCTGGACAATGCAGCGCCCACAACGCCATATCTCAGCGTAACCCTGTCTCGTACACAATCATCACACGCAACGATCACGTTCGCATCGGCTATTGACGGCGGTGCAACGGTCATCGGCGTCTACGATGCGAACGGGAGGGCGATCTTCTATCCATTCTCCACACCGGCATCATCGGGTACGCAGAGCGTGGAGTACGACTTCCCAAAAAGCGGAGCCTACTTCGTCGGCCTGCTGCACAACGGCCGCATCGTGGTGACACGCAAGGTTTCCGTATCCCTCTAACAATCACCAACAAAGAAATCACATGTGTCGAAGAGCATATTCTCTATCGCTATGCATAGCTGTTTTTGTGACTGCCACACTGAGCCTGCATGCTCGCGGCGAAGTTCCACCGCTTCCGCCGGAATTCGACGGCGGGAACATCGGTGACTGGCTCGGGAGCGGTCCCATCTTCGGTTTCAGACATCCATGGGGACTCGATCTTCCCGGTGATGGACATGGGAGCTTTGATCCCGGGGACAATGGGTACGGATGGGGCGGTGGCAACGGAAATTCCGGTGGTGGGAATTTCGATCCCGGCCCGAACTCATGTAGCTGTGGCCCGGTAAACATATGCAACCGTGTAAACCTCGCGAAGTGCCAGGCAGAGCACAAGAATTTCTGCGAAGCATGGTGTAGTTGCGATGTCCGCGTATTACGCTCGCGCCCACCGGTCGGCACAATTTTGCCGGGCACGTGCGCGCTCAGAGCTTATCCGAAGATCGGCCCGAATGGCTGTTCGGCTCCTGGTGGCGGATGCTCCGTACGGTATGGCCAAACGGCCAAGTGGTAAGCCAACTACAGACCATTCCTTCGGTCCATAATACGGGCGCCCCGATAACGTCGGGGCGCCCGAAATTCTTCGCACCTCGGCGGCGGCGCAACGGCCATCGGTGTGTACGACGCGAACGGGCATGCGCTGTCCCACCCGTTCTCGGCGCGGGCGCTATC
Source organism: uncultured Alphaproteobacteria bacterium (assembly GCA_964549365.1). GTDB lineage: Bacteria > Bacteroidota > Ignavibacteria > OLB7 > OLB7 > JAFDZV01. The sequence goes on along the minus strand of CAZJYH010000269.1, from coordinate 2,574 downwards.
GACGACGCAGAGCGTGGAGTTCGATCTTCCTCTGGAGGCGAGATGCTACATCGGGTTGCTGCACAACGGCCGCATCATGGCAACGCGGAGAGTGATGGTTCCTGTTGATATGGGGATCGACTTCAAGGTGGCGAGAGCGGGCGGTGGAGGTCGGACGGAGGCGCATCCTCTGCATGATCCGCCCGGTATGGACGCCCGTTCGATGGGGACGCAAGCGTGTGTCGTCACACGGAACTGTGCGTCTCGGCCATCATCCCATGGCTCCACCCCCACCTGAAGGTTCCATACCCCGCTAAAAAACAAGTGCCCTCTGTCACCCGTGAGGTCCAGGTACGGGCGACAGAGAGCAATCTTGAACCTGTTTAGGAAAGAAGCCGAGGGCCGTAATACCTGCGACATCCTTCCTCTGCTACAAACAGGTGTATCCCTCGTCGACTAAGGTAATGGCGGGCGATTCAATTTGGGCGTTCCGCCGGTCACAGTTTCAAATTATGTGCCCGAATCGCCGATTCTCCATCCTTTTGAGGCTTTCGAGGGCGGATGGAGGGGCGGACCGATGCTCATTGCCAAGAAAATCCACCCACTGAGAACAGTCGAAGAGTCGTATGTTCCGACAAATGTTCCGCCCAGAGCCTCCCGGTGCAGACTGCTCGCGCCCCACACCACAGCGGCGGCACCGCTGAGTGCAGCATGTGATCGCCGTTACGATTCGCCGGTACGACGTTGTGCCCGTGGCGACCGCTCGTCGATCGATCCGGCGCAATCAGACCAGATCCTTTGTTATGCCAGGCACTCTGAAGGAATTTCTCAATCACGGGATCCTGCCCTTTGTCGGCCGGGTTGACGAGGCCGATCATCTGTTCAGGTTCTGGCTGGATACCGTCGAGGCCAACGCGTTGTGCGCCGGTCTGTTGCTCGGGGAAGCGGGCATCGGGAAGAGCCGCCTGATCGAGGAAGTGGCGGCCCGCATCGCGCGCTCGGGAGGTGCGGTTGTGCATGTCAAGCTCTACCCGGAATCCACCGTCTCGATCATCCCCCTCATCTCGAAGGCGCTTCGATTATCGGGGAACAGGCGTCGCGGCCCACAGGATGGCGGCGGCACCATGACGGCGGTCACCGACGATCTGCGCAGGCTCACGCATCTTCGCCCCACCCTACTGATCATCGAGGATATCCATCTGCTCTCCGGCGACGCAGTCGGGGAGATCGGGCTGTTGCTGGAGAACCTTGCCGATGATGTGCTCACGGTGCTGTTCGTGGCGCGCCCCGTCGAGCTGCCGGTTCGTTCGGTGATTCAGCCGTATGTGCGAACCGAAATCCAGCTGCAGGGTCTTCTGCCGGAACATGTCGCCGCGCTGCTCGATCGGTTGTTCGCATTGCCGCAGGAGAACGACGTGGTGCGGCTGTTGATGAACGCTGCGCACGGCAATCCGCTGGCGCTCCGCTCGGCGATCCGCGCGGCGCTGCATTCGGGCGCCCTCCAGCTCGACGAGGTGAACAATCGATGGCGCGTCGCTTTTCCGTTGCCGAGTCTGAGCCGGACCGTGAAGCAGAATGTGGCCGTGCTGAGCGAGGGGATGATGTCGCACCTGACCGAGGGGGAACGTAACGCCGCCGAGCGCCTGGCATGCCTGGGCGAGGTCTTTGCGCGGAAGACGGCCGAGGCGATCGTCGACGATGCCGGCACAACGCTGGAAGCGTTGTCCTCCAAGGGAGTGATCGGCCCCTCGATCACGTCGGCATCGCCGCTCCCCGGCGACGCAAACGGATCGCAGGTGCTGGCATTCACGCACACGATCCTGCACGTACACCTCGCTGAACGAACGGCGCTCGATGTCGCGACGCTGATCGGGCTGATCGCCGGCGACGCGCCTCTGTACTCGGTGCTGCCGTTCCAGATCATCGCCCGCAACGACGGCGCGTTCACCGTCTCCGCCGATGAAGCACACCGCGCCATCACTCGCAGCATCAACGTTGCCGATGCGTTGAACGCAAGCCGGGATTGGCGGCTTGCCGTCGACGTCTGCAATGCCGGCACGGCCATACACCACGGCGCATCCGCGCTATGGAGTCCCGAGGAAGCACGGCTTCTGTTGGTGCGCCTGCTCTGCTGCCGAATGGAACTGCTGCGGCGCATCGAGGATGCGAACGAGTACCGAGTGCAGTGCAACGCGCTGCTCGAGCATGTGGGGGCCGAGGCCCCGCCGGCGCTGCTCCCGTACCGGCTGCGAGCACTCGCGTATCGGCATGTGCTGGGGCGGCGCACCGATCCGTCGCTCTGCCTTCAAACCTGGGAACAGGCGCGCGAGCGGATCGGTGCGCACCCGGAACTTCGCTGCACCGACGAATACATCGACTATCTGGAGGCCGCCGCACGCTCGATGCTTTACATGGCGCACGACGAGATGGTGCGTGTGATCGAGGACGAGTTGAATCGGTGCTCGACCGCAGCGGGCGTATCACCGGAGCGTGCCCTGCGCATCCGACAGATCATCACCTTTCATTTCCTGGACATCTTCGAAACCCCCGCGGAACTTGCCAAACGCATCCACCTGCTGGAAGGGTTCGAGGAGA
>CAZJYH010000268.1:0-6848 GCA_964549365.1 uncultured Alphaproteobacteria bacterium | reverse complement strand
GTCGGTCTTGGTCAGGTCGTTCGTCGCGTTGTTCTGCGCGCTGTAGCGTCCGGGGAGACGCCACCAGCCCGACACGCTGTCGTGCGTGCGTAACCGTGTCTTGATCCCGTTGACCGTATCACCCCACGCGAACAACTCGCCGCCGTGCAGACGGCTCACCACGGGGACGCCCCATATCGTGTCCGACGTTCCCATCGCCGTACCGATCCGGTCGATCGTGCTCATGGTCGGCGTGTTGTCACCGTTGACCAGCAGGTTCCGCGTCAACACGGCATAGCCCCCCTGCACGTCGCACGCGTGCGACGTCCAGACGATCGAGACGACGGTATCGCCGAAGCGGGAGGAATCGGCGCGGAGGGTGAGCGAGGGGAAGCGGTGCGCGCTGTAACAGACGTCGTTGGTGTCGGAGACGAGCACATCGCTCCACGCGGCGCGCGGGTCCCAGCAGATCGCGCCGTCGGTGGTGTCGGTGCCGACCGCCAGCGAGCGGCTGTAGAAGATGTGTTCCTGTTCGGTCTGGACGACCTTCGCGGGCGGAAGCCAATAGCGCAGCTTGCGGAAGAAAACACGGCTGTAGCGCGATCCGTCGAACAGAAGTTTCCGCTGCGTCGAGTATCTCAGGTCGCCGGTATCGACGCGTTCGTTCGGATTGCAGTAGGTGATGCGCAGCAATGCGGCCGAGCCGGGGATGAGCGTCAACGACGCCGCGCTGTCGCCGTAGATCACCGTGTCCAGCCCCGCGCGCGGAGCGGTCGCCCCGGGCAATCGTGTCGTGTCCGGCACGATCTCACGGATGCGGATGTAGTTGGCGTATTGCGCACCGACGACGGGATTGTGCAGGTTGAAGCGGATCTTCAGCGTACGCACTTCGGCAAGGCTGTCCATGTGCCGTCCCATCGGGGAGGTTGCCGCGATGTCCCCCGGCCGCTGGAAACACCGCCGGTTCACCACGAAGATGTGATTGGTGTCGCGCAGCGGGTTCACCGAACCGTCCGCATTCCGGCCGCGCTGGGTGTCGAACAGTCCAAGCTCCACGAACGTGTTCTCCGGAACATCCTTCCGCCCGTAGCGGTCGGACGCCTCGATCGACTGGACGATCTCACCGGCCGGCAGCGGGCGCGCGTCCGGCATGTGCGCCTCCGGGTCCCAATACGATTGCGGCGTCGTGTAGTGGATCGAATACGCGTCGCGCCAGCGCAGCTTCATCAGCGTGTCGCCGATCGCCGGGAGCCACGTACGGTTCAGCCACCGAAGCTCCGTGCGATGGATTCCCCATCCGGTCCAGAAGTTGATGAGGTGGTCCGTCTGCGGGTTGTCCATCCACGACGGCGTGGACAACTCCAACGATGCATGACTGTCCAGCGTGTCTTCGTACTTGAAGCCGACCGGCGAGAACTCCCCCTCGTAGTCGTGGCTCCATCGCCCGGCACCCTGCAACCAGACGCTGTTGGGGTAGTAGTTGTGCGGAAGTCCGCCGATCTGGGAGTAATGAACGCCCGTCGATCCGTACGCCAGCCCGATGTTGACCATCGCCCGCACCTCCGACGGTTCGACCATATGCGTGTAGACCGTATCGCGAACATCGCGGTGGGTGGCCGTATCGAACCGCCAGCGCATCCACATCGTGTACTGAAAGCCCGGCCACTGAATCAACCGGCGCCCGGTGCGGCGCGATGCCCATGCGGCCGGCCCGAGCCGTCCCAGCGGGGTGTCGTCGTAGGGCCACTTCCGATGCGCGAAGTCGGCATTGACGCCGAGGCCCAGCCGGTTCCATGCGCGCGCGTAGATCTCCACCGAATCACGATCGCTCGCGCGTCCTGCCTGAAGGTCCAACAGAGGGATGGACATCCGTCCGCCGTTGTGTTCGCGGATCGAGGGGGTGGCGTAGATGTGGCGCGGCAGGCCGAAGCGCTTGACGTGCATCGCGTCCGGGTGGTTGATGCTCTTCAGCGTCTCAAGGGAGACGCCGAACGGATAGAACTCCACGGAGATCTCCTGTTGCGAGGACATCACGTATTGGTGCGGGTTGGTGTACGCCTCGGCGCGCCACGCCCGGATGCCGCGTGCGAGCGTGTCGCGGCCGCTGAGTGCCGGGTCGATGTAGGCGGCAAACGTCGAGGTATCCAAATACGAGAAGCCGGCCTGTTCGTTGTAATAGCCCTCGTCGCCGGAATAGAGGCGGATAATGCGTCCGAATCGCAGCGGGCGTTTCATGTCGGGGGCGATCAGCACGGAACTTGGCTGCGTGTAATCCCGTCCCCGCAACAGATACTCCGTTGCTTGATGCAGGCGGGAGCGAAAGGAGTCGGCCTCGGCGTCGGCGCCGTAGACGAGTTGGGCCATTGTGTCGCGGATCGTGATGCTGCGGAGCGCGGCGATCTCCCGCCCGCTCCAGCGCACGCGGACGTCGAAGCGCCCGGCGCCCACGTTCGGGTGCCACGGTCCGCCGACGCGCGCCGGCATCTTCACCGCGTCGAGCATGTACGAGGCTTCCCGATACGCGGCATAGTTGAGTTGCCCCGTGATAGGATCAGGCACCGGGTTCAAATCACGCTTGCGCACCTGAATCTGCGCGCAGAGCATCTCGGTGTCGGCGACGGCGGTGTGCGAGTGCGCCGCGCGGATCGAATCCACAAATGCATCGCGATGCGCGGGGGGCACGGTGGAGTCGAATCCGAAGATGACGCGATCGGGGGCGTAGTACGCCGGGATCGCGGCAAGCTCGGCCGGGTGTTTCCATGCACTGTCCAGGAAGACCACGCGTGGCCACAGCGAATCGATCCACGTCGTTCCCCTCGGCACATGCAGCCAGATATCCACCGTGATGAGGGAGTCGTTGATACTGCTTGCAGTGTCACCAACGAATCCCGGACTCCCGGGTCGGAACAAGTGTCCCTTGACAGCGATATAGAGCGTCTGTTGGGAGAGGTAGGTGTTCCAGCGCCGGTTGCGGAACTCCTCCCCGTGCACTTCGATGTAATCGCTTTGATTGCTACCGGAGGGCCACGCGTATTTCTGATACGCCGAGTCGTAGCCGATCACGATGTGTCCGAGGATCGTGTCGTTCGCCGTCGTGTTCGTCTGGTCGTAGACACGTTCCTGCACCGGTAATGTCAGACGACTCACGTAATTGTAGTTCTGTTCTGCGCCATTGGTATCGGATTTTCCACCCCTCCGGTCCAAAAACTTGCAGGGCCAGTAGTAGGATTCCGAGGAGTCGAACGGGAAGAAGGTCGTCTGGTGCGCGTTCGCCACACGATCCCACGGCCACGAGCTGACGATCAGCCGCTCGTCCCATTTTCCGGAAGTCGGATTGCGAGGATTCAGCGCATTGGCAAGCGTGTCGAAGACGTACCCCTTGGGCGGATACTGAAAGAACGTCCGCAACTCCATCACCTTCATGCCCATCGTGCGCAGCCACGGCCACAACAGGCGGTTGTCGTCGTTGGGGCAAAGGTCGACGAAGATGTAGCCGCCGATCGCGAACTCCCCCGCGTTGAAGCCGTAGCTCGGCAGGAGCGGTGCGGCGGTGTCCGGCAACGGTTGCGGCGGGAACTGCGTGAAGTCCACCTGCGCCCGCACCGCGCCGCTGAGAACGAACAGGAACAGTGCAATCGTGAAGACATAGCGGCCGGATGTCCCTGCGCGCTGTTCGGCGCGCGCATGGCGCGGCCCCGGGAAGCAATAAAGCATTGCTACCTCCAGAAAGAAAGTGGAAGAATCAGGTATTCCCGTGGAGAATGTGGAGGGAACTCCTCACGAGGTCAGAGAGTGAGTATGACGCTGTGCCGGGGAAGCCGTGAGCGTGTGGGCACACACGGCCCCGAATGATCAATTAGTTCCGCATGCGATTATTGTTTGATGATTGACGTTGTAACGAGGAGCGCACGGCGCGTATCGAAGATGCTGACGAAGTACGTTCCGGGTGGATGGTTGCCGCAGTTCCAAACGGCTTCCCCGCGCCACGGTTCCACTTCGCCCTCGGCAACGAGACGGCCGAGAACGTCATGCACCACGAACCGTGCGGGCATTTGTGAGAGATCGCCACGCCAAGCGATGTGTAGCGCGTCACGTGCGGGCAACGGCCAAAGGCTCACCCCGTCGCGCCTGCCGGAAATCGCGACGTCAACGACGCCCATCGTCGAGTCGCGAGGGATGTAGGGGCCACCGGCGAAGATGGCCGCATAGCCTGCATTGAAGTTGCGAGCACCGTAGCCGACGATGAAATCATTCCAGCCGTCTCCTGTGACATCCGCTAGGGGGTAATGCAGGTTGTAGGCTTCTCCGGAGAGGTCGGCCACATCATACTGATGATCGGGACCATCCGGCCCGCCGTTGAATCCCATGTTGCCGACGCCCAGCATTTCATAGCGGCGCAGGCTATCGCTCAAATACCCAAAGTTCATGACGCTGGCGACACCCACGCGATAGAACGTCATGTCGGCATCGTCTTTATCAAGCGATCGTGTATGAATGCTCTTCCCGCTACCTGACAGATATAACGAGGATCGCCACGGTGTACTCGCGCGCGGCGGGGCGGCGAAGTCCAAAATCGAATCGCCGTCGGCGTCGAGTGCTGTTACACCAAGAGCACCGAAGAGAATCGTATGCTGTGGCTCAGCCCAATTCCACGGAGAACCGGGGGCACCGAAATAGAACTTCGTCTTCCGAACACCGGAACCGATTGAAGAATCGGTTGCTAACGCGAGATCAAGATATTGATCTTCATCCCACCGGCCCACGAACAACCCCGTAATACCTTGACGCTCTTCGTTGTCGCGGAGAATCACGGTCGGCGTATCGAGCGAGAAGTTTGGACCGCCTTTGTAGATCCACACTTCATATTTCCGGAGGTTTATATTCTCGCGCGTCACTCCGTCTGTGGCTACGATAAGCTCATCGGCACCATCGTTGTCCAGGTCGGCGCCAATCGCATCCTGAATACCAATGAACGTTCGCGGCGTCATTTTTCGCGGATCGAGGATCGTCACTTTGGTCGTGTCGATCGCGTTCAGTTCCGTTCGATACAGATACACCAGATCGGTATATCCTCCCGCGTTGTCACCACGCAGCCCACCAACAGCCGCGTGTCCCGTCCCCCAAAAATTCCCGACGATCGGATGCGTTCCGCCGACTCTTAGAACCATCGCCGGGGTCGTGCTCAGCGGCTCTTTGCTGCCGTAGTAGATTTTGAACCCGGCACTTCCATCATAAACAGCGAACTCGTTGATCAAATCCCCGTTGATATCCGGGATACCGCCGATGCCGATGCCTACACGGTCGTTGGAGTGCTGGCCGTACACCGCCCAAATCTGCCGGAGCGCCACCGCCTTCGGGTTCGCGGTGATCGTGTCGGGGGGCTGGGCGTGAAGCTCCGGCAGACACACCGATACCGCACACGCCACGAATACCAGCATGCGGAAGAGCGCGCGCGCGCCACGGGTTATGGTTTGTTGCATCATCACATCATTCTCGAAATGAGTAGTACACGGCCTGAATCTATCGGCCTTCGGCACATGAGACAAGTCTCTTGCAGTCAATGTCCCGGGCCGTCTCCATCCCGGATAACACGTGAGTGACGCCAGATTCTCTTCGGGGGCGTCGCTCCGTCATAAACCATGTCGGCCGGCTATGGCGTCAGCATCGCCGTGACTTCCTGTTCCGATGCGATCGGGAGCATGTAGCGCCCTTGCTCGGTCGTGCCGACACGCAGCTTCCTTCGGGTCACGGAGATCGACAGCGGTCCGGACTACATACCGACTCCGAGCAGCCCGACAGCAGGCAGAGCACCTCAAGCGCAAGCGTGAACGGTTTGAACGTCATCCAACATCCTTGCTTTCGGTTGCAGGCGCCGGATCGAGGCCATGATTCGTTCAGCGCAGGCCAAGCGGTGGCCCGGCGCATCAGCGCCCTATGATCGGCGTAGGAGTTCGGGAGAGCTTGTATGGCAAACGGGGAACTGCCGTATGCAATATACAACGTAAATGCATTGCGTAAAATACTACGCAAGGAGCGCCTTGCAGCTTCTTGAACTTTTCGCGATGGAGCGAAACGTTCAGATCGAGTTCGACGGTGAAGTGCCCGGCCTTGCAACGGCATTTGGTGAAGTGCTGCGTCAACTGCGCCATGAGCGCTCGATGTCCCAACAGGTTCTTGCCACCGAAAGCGGGCTCGACCGTGGGTACATTTCACTCCTTGAACGTGGCAAGAATCACCCCTCTCTGCCTGCCATCTTCCTCCTGGCACAGGTGCTCGACTGTACGCCAGCGGCCATCGTGCTCGCAGTCGACGAAAGGGTTCGCGCCATGCACATCGAGGCGCAGGCCGCAAAGAGCCGCAAGCCGTAGCCTGTCGCCGGGAAATGATCCTTCCGAGTTGACGAAGATTGTGGTGCGATTGCACCGGCCGGCGGTTGCCCACCGTAGCCGGTACGAATGCCACGACCGCGCGACCGCCCCGGCAGAGCACCATCGGATGGCGAGTGCTCCGAGAGCCGACCACGCCGGTAACCGACACATGAATTGTTCCGACGGAGGAGCCGCGCATTACGGGCGCGGCGAGGAAGTCGAGCATTTGATCGGCTTGATGTCGTCGGCGGTCGGCAGTGACCGCCGAGAGAGGGATACCATGAGGATCTTCAACATCGACCGGCGCAGAAACCGGGTTGATGGCCGCGAATGTACTCCGCACAGGTCCCGAATTCGTGCTCAAATCAACCCGCGACAGGGTGATTCGTCCGGCAACGGCATGGCGAATTGACTATACATCATACTTGGAATCTGTTCCCGTTTCGCTGAAAACGCGTAGGCCATGCAACGGCCGTCGTGCACCCTCAGAAAAAATCCGGG
>CAZJYH010000267.1:3046-6851 GCA_964549365.1 uncultured Alphaproteobacteria bacterium | reverse complement strand
GGGAGCCGACAATGCGATGAGAAGCACTACGAGTATGGCCACGCCTATTGCAGGATGCCGCATCCAACCTCCATGAATGATGATCCTGAAATGTACTGTCGACCGTACACACGACAAAAGCAGAATGCCTGACACCTTTGTCAGGCCCTTCCGGATTGATGATCACATCCAGGATGTACCGGAAATTCATCACGGCGATCAGCAGTGGAAACGCCGACGCCGGGAGGATCGCGCAGACGACGGCGATATCGGGATATCGGGACGGCGCGCGCATTGAGGAGGCGCGGCATGGATGAGGATGACGCCGGGAATCAGCGGCATGTTCATGAGGATGCGGCCGCTTCGCTGCCATGCGTCGTCGATGAACGGTTCAACGCCGGCGCTGATCGGCGGTGCCGGCTCCGCATCAATCACTTCGGTATCCATGGCGCAACATTACGGGCCGGCGGCGACGCCCACCACGCCCCGCGTGCACTGCGCCGAGCACCCGGGTGTCTCGCCCGCGCCGCTGCCGACGAATGTGCGCCCGGTCCGACCGGCGATGTCCAATTCCCCCGATCGAACTCCTCTTATCGGATGTTGCGCCGCTCGTCTCCGGGAACACCGGTCGTGGGCGGACAGGCTCCATTCCACACTCCATCAATCACGAGGGATTTCGAGGATGATCAATACAGAACGGAAGACCGGTTTTGCGATGCTGCTGTTCGCCGCCTTGTTGATGGCCGCAACGGCGCTGACACCGAGAATCGCGAGCGCACACTGCCCCGATGTGACGGTGAATCTGCACGGCATCGACTGCCGCATCTACATCTGCGTGATCACGCCGAACGGTCGGTATTGTGATACCGTCGTCAACGGCACAACGATCATCCCGGTGGTCGGCGGGCTGAGCGTGAGCGGCGTTGTGATCGACACCGGCAACGGCCCGGTGAGCATCGCGCAGGGCGCGTGCGTGGACAACATTCGCGTGGCCCCCGGCTGCTGCGTGAAGGTCTGCGTAACCACGGACATGGTCACCGGCTGTACCATCGTCAACATCACTCCCGCGACCAACCCGTGTTGATCGCGGCGGACCATACGGCTCACACCCAATCCGGCGCGGTGAGCATCGGATGCGAGCGCCTTGCGGGCATACAGGCAGTATCCACAATCACGGCACGGCAACCCGGAAGAGGGTTGCCGTGCGTCGTTTCCGTGCCCACGGGAATGCAATCCATACTGGAGGACCGAACCATGACCCACTTCAACCAACTCCCGCGAATTGCCGTGGTGCTGGGCTTCGCCCTTGCCGCCGCGATCACGCTTGGAGCCGCACGCGCAACGGCGCAGTGCACCCTCACGGTGAGCAACACCACCGCATGTACGCTCACGGTCAGCGCCGGCCCCGTCACGTTCACCGTGGCGCCGAACTCGACGTTCTCGCTTAACCTGCTGAGTTGTCCGCCGCCGCCGGCCTTCGCGGTTCAAATCTGCGGCGTGATGCAGCCGCTTGCCGTCGGCGGGTGTTGCACCAACGTGGTGGTCGAGAGTTGCTGCGCCGATGTATGCCTGAACGCGGGGCCGTTTGGGCGATATACGCTGACCGCGACACCCGCGCCGGGCCCCTGCAGGTGTGTCTGCTGAAACAGGCGGCACCTCATCAACGACGGTCCATCGACATCGTCGAGCCTTCAATCATTCAGGAACAGAACACCATGAACAATCACATCATCGCTTGCATCCGCACGGCGGCCATCTGTCTCATGCTCGCCGCGTTCGCCGTCACGGCCGCATCGGCGCAGGTTGCCGGGCCTCTTACGATCACGAACAACACCGCCTGCAAGGTGCTGGTCTGCTGGAACGACGGCACGTCTTGCGCAGTGATAGCGCCGAATTCGCAGACGACGGTGAAGAACGGCTGCACGGCACTGGTCTACATCAGCTCCTGCGCCACGTTGGTGCAGCTGGGCCCGGGCCATACGTTCCTGAGCAACGTCAACCTCGGCGCCTGCTGCGCCGACGTCGCGTTCAGCCCAGGCTTCGTGGCATGCACCTGGTTCCTGACGATCGACCCGGCGGCCGGACCGTGCCCGTGCTGATTACAGACGCAAGGTAACGGGCGCGATCCGGGATTTCGGGATCGCGCCCTTCAATCAACTGAGCACAATCATTCCGGAGCAGGACATGAAGACCATCTCGCTCAACGCATCACGCCGCGCCGCGGCGTTCGCACTGCTCGCAGCCGTACTGTCGATCGGCTCGGCCGTGCGGGCCGCAGCACAGACCGGCCCGCTGGCGATCACGAACAACACCGCATGCGCCGTCACGGTTTGCTTCGACTCGCCGATCACCTGCATAACGGTGGGGCCGAACTCCTCGACGACGGTTCAGGTTTCGTGCAACGGTAGGTTCGCGATCCAGATATGCGGTGCATTGCGGCGGATCGGTCCGAGCCACACGTTCCTTTCGAACGTAAACGTCGGCGGATGCTGTGCCGACGTGGCGCTCAGCCCAGGCTTCGTGGCGTGCACGTGGTTCCTTTCGATCGACCCGGCGGCCGGCCCGTGCCCGTGCTGAGGCCGGGGATATGACCAGGCCGACGGCCTCGGTCCTGCATGCGAACTCAATCGGCCGCTCGCGTCACGACGCACGCCGCCGGCAACTCCAACATCAAAGATCCACACCCATGAACACTTTCGTCGAAGGAACGCTGCTCCGACTGGCGCGGATCGCTCCGGCCCTGCTTCTGGCGGCCGCGTGCCTCTGTATCGGAACAACGGCGAGCGCCGTTGCGCAGACCGGGTCGCTGACCGTCACGAACAACACGCAGTGCGACATCACGGTCTGCCTGGCGAACGGAGGCCCATGCTTCACGTTCGCCGCCGGCACGACCACGCAGATCAAGGTTCCGTGCACCGGTCTGTACCAGATGAGCATTTGCGGCGCAAAGAAGGTGATCGGCCCCGGCCATACGTACCTCTCCGGCGTCGACGTCGGCGGCGGCTGCTGTGCCGACGTGGCGCTCAGCCCCGGCTTTGTGGCGTGCACCTGGTTCCTGACGCTGACGCAGGTGAACCTCTGCACCTGTTGATGTGGGCACGCCCGCCGTTCGAAGGGACGGCGGCTTGATACGCAGCCATGATACGTCGCGGGCTCGCCGGCACAGGCGGGTCCGCGATGTGTGCAACGAAGACAACCAGTCCGTCGCCGGCGTGATTCGCAGCGCGCCGCGACCGCTCTCATGCAGACAAGGCCCGGCTCCCGCCCGAGGCATCGGCGAAGGTCGCCGATGTTCGAATTCACTGCGATTGGTCGCTCCGAGCGATCGCACCATCAACCAATGGAGTAATCATGAAGACCATTTCCGCACGCATCGGACGAGTTGTCGTCGCGGTAGCGCTCGGGCTTCTCGCGTTCACGTTCATCCAGGCGCGTGCACATGCACAGGGCGAGGCCGTCGTCGTCAACGAAACGAACTGTTATGTCGAACTGACATGGCCGTCGTCACCGATCGATCTCAGGGTTGCGCCGAACTCGAAGGCGTCGGCTTCGATGTCGTGCAGCGAAGAGGTCGTCTATGTCGTGAGCTGCGGCCTGATCGAGACCGTCAAGCTCGGTGAATGCCGTACGCTGAACGTGGGCGGATGCTGTGCACAGGTGTGTTTCTCGCCGGGACCGGGCCGGTGTCAGTTCCTGGTGACGTTCACCCCGGTCAAGAGCCTGTGCCCGTGTGATCACAAGTAGCCGGCTCGTCTCACAGATTTGCAACAACGGACATCAACAAGACACATCGGAGGGAATCATCATGAAGCGAACACTTGCTCTG
>CAZJYH010000267.1:0-3036 GCA_964549365.1 uncultured Alphaproteobacteria bacterium | reverse complement strand
ATAAGCGCTGGGTCGCGTTTGGGTTGTTGTCGTCTCACAGCCGCCTGCACGGAATCGCGCGCGATCGTGCGAGCGGTTGAACCAACCGTTCAACAATTCACATCGAGGGAATCATCATGAAGCGAACACTTGCTCTGGTACGAGCGCTCGGCTGTGCCGCTGCGCTGCTCTTCTGCACGGCATTCATCCTGCCGGAAACCACGGCCGCGCAGGCCGCCTGCTGCGACGTCACGTATACGAACAACACCGCATGCCCGATCACGTTCTGTGTCCGCACCGCAAGCGGACCGATCTGTGTCAACGTGCCGGCCGGCGGCACGGTCGTCATCACGCTGCCGGCGGCGCTTTGCAACAACCCGGCGTTGTACGTGGTGGACCGTTGCGACAACAACGTGAAGCTTCCGCTCACCGGCTGCATCAGCCCGGTGGCATTGTCGCCGAACTGCTGCGCGCAGATATGCGTATCGTCCGGGATCGCCGGCTGCTGGTTCGTGACCGCGAATCCGTTGGCGGTGAAATGCCTCTGCCCGCTGCCGGCCGAACTCGGTGCGCTTCAGAACTGAGGCCGCATCGTTGAAATGGGCCGGGCGGGGCACGACACGGGACATGTCGTGCCCCGCCGTCGGCCGACCGCACGGTGCAGCACGCACGTGGTGCGGCACGCGTTCGGTGCGGCACGCGCGCGGTGTGTCACGCCGGTATGGATGCCGGACATGCGCGGAAGTGCCTCCGGAATGCCCTTCAGATCAATGCGCCCGCGAACTGCGTCACGCCCGGTGGATACGCCCCCGCCGGTCGATAGAGCTTGAAGAGCACGACATCGCCGTCGAGAAAGGTCAACATCCCCTCGCCGTGAAATTCGTCGACGGCCACGCGACGAACGCGGCTCCAATCGATGTGCACATGATGCGTGCCGTCATCGACCGCAAGGCGATCCTCACCGCCGACATGTTGGATATACAATTCCCCGACAATGTTCGCGCTGATGCCGTTGTGGCCGCACGCGAAGATCAACACGCCACATTCCGCGAGCTCCGCGAACAGACGCGTCTGTAATTCCGAGAAGAGCGTCCTCGACATATTCTGGTCCTCCATGTTTGAACGCCGTGCACCGTACACGCACGCCCCGGCGGGTGTAGGACGAGCCTACCCGACACCGCGCCTGCCGTTCCTGCCTTCCGGCAGCGGGCGATGTCCATTTCCGATGCCCGAGATCCTCTTATCCTCAACACGTCCCTCCTGTGTACGCACCCCAGCGGATCGGCCAACGGAAACACACGACCGTCGGCCCCTTCCCCCAATCCCCGAGCAACCGGTCGATCAACGACCGATGCCGTCCTCCGGCAGCGGCGCGTTTACGTGCCCGCATGCACCGAATTGAGCGCGGCATCGGCCGACACATCAATCCATACACTCAATCACAGGAGTCCGACATGACACGTCGTACGATCGCCGCCGCGTTGGCGGCACTGACACTCGCATGCATCTGTACCATCGCGGCACCATCGGCAAGTTATGCACAGGGCGATGTGTGCTGCCTTCGCGTCGACAACAACACGTTGTGCCCGGTGGAGTTTTGCGCTCGGTTCACCGACGGCGCCGTCGCCTGCGTCCTGATTCCGGCCGGCGCCCATGGGGAGCGCGACATTCGATGCCCAGAAAATCCCCCGCGCCTGTTCCTGCGCACCGCATGTGGCGAGGTACCCGTGGAGGTAGGCGGCTGCGTCCGCGTGCGGCTTCCCGGCGGTTGCTGCGCCGAGGTCTGTGTCGACCGCATCGACGGCTGCCTGACGCTGCGCGCCACGCCGATCGACGGCCCATGTCTCTGCCCGTGACGTATCGATGCCCATAACACCCTCGTGCCCGTAACGCGCTCGTCACGGAGCACGGCCACGATTCTGTCGATATCCGGGATATCGAGCGGGGCGGGACGGTGACGTCTCGCCCCGCTCGTGCATTGACGCCATGTCCGGCTCCGTCCCGGAGACCATCGAGCCTTCATCGCGCGCACCACCCGCTTGAGCATCCGGTGCCTCCACCGCCTGCGATTCACATCGGCGGCAGAGCCTTCCCTTTCATCCCCCAACTCCGACAGGAGCATACCATGCCGGGTGGCGTTGTCGGATTCATGACGGCGGTGTTGCCTGCGGGCCCTGTCGCGACGGCAACCATGCAGGCCGTGCGGCCGCGCGACTGTCCGTGGCGATCCGGCAGGCACGGCGCCCGCCCTTGCGCATGCATGCCGATGGCGGGTCCGCGTATGGCCACCATCAACCACCGGCCACGCACACCATACGGATGTCCACGATGGAGTTCGCCGGCCCTCTTACCGGAACCGACGGTTGATTTCCGCCGGACCGGTTCTGCCGATACCGATGTATCGTGTGTCGCAGGCCGGGCAACACCGATCACACATTCGCTCCTGGAGGTATCGACCATGAAATTCATCTCCGCCCTTTCGATCGTCGCACTGCTCGCGATCGTCGCCTGGCTGGCCCCCGCCACGGCATCGGCACAATGTTGTCTGACGGTCACGAACAACCTGAACTGCACGGTGACGATCTGCTGGACCAACCCGCAGCAATGCGTGCAGGTGCCGCCGCACATCTCGCAGCAGATCAACCTGCCGTGCAACGCCGCACCGTTTCAGATCCAGACGAGCTGCGGCCTCGAGACGATGCCGAAGTGCCCGACGCAGATGAAGCGGCAGATCGGCTCCTGCTGCGCGTGGATCTGCATCGACAAGTCGCCGATCGGCTGTCTCGGCTGGATCAAGATCGATCCCGCGGCGGCTCCGTGTGGATGCCCGTAACGTCGGGTGCCGGCATCGCATCTGCACCGATCACCCGATGGATGCAGATGCGATGCGCCCGGCAACACCTCCATCCGTGCGGCATCCATGCCCCGACCGCGAAGTTTATCGAGCAACATCCGAGCAGTTGCTTTCCCACATTTAGATCCTATCCGAGAATAGCATTCCGGTCGTCATTGTGAGGAGCGAAGCGGTCCTGAGCTTGCCGAAGGAAGCAATCTCCT
>CAZJYH010000266.1:4976-6910 GCA_964549365.1 uncultured Alphaproteobacteria bacterium | reverse complement strand
CCCGATGACCGGTCTTCCGGATTTCGGAACGATCACCCTCGAGTACATTCCCGAAGCTCTCTGCGTGGAGCTGAAAGCGCTCAAATACTACTTCCTCGAGTTTCGCAACCGTGGCATCTTCTACGAGGCAGTGGTCAATGCGATCCTCGATGACATGGTCGAGGTGCTCTCGCCGCGCTACGCGAAAGTGACCGGGAACTTCAGCACCCGGGGCGGGCTGAACTCGATCGTCACCGCCGAGTACGACGTCATGGAGGCCGAGTTCGACGAGATGTTCGGCGATTCCGACGCAGGCGATGACGGCGATGACGACACGTTCGATATCCCAATGGACGGGGACAAGTGACGATGGGGGCTGAGCTGACGCGCGTATCGAAGGACTTCCATTGGGAGATGGGACATCGTCTGCCGTTTCATACCGGAGGCTGCCGCAACATCCACGGCCACTCCTACAGGATGCAGGTGACGATCGAGGGCGATCTGGACGAACACGGGATGGTTATCGACTACTTCGACCTGAAGGAGATCGTGGAGCCGTTGGTGGCGCGAATCGATCATGCCTTCCTCTGCGACGAGAACGACGGCGCGATGGTCGCCTTCTTTGCCGCCAACCCGTTGAAGCATGTGGTCGTGCCGTTTCTCACGACGGCTGAAAATCTCGTCGGGTGGTTTCTGGAGGAGATCGCCGCGGTGCTCGCTCCGTACACCAACATGCGCACGTTGATCGTGCGAATCCATGAGACCGAACGCACGTACGCCGAACGCACGCGTACGCTGCGCTGAGGAGATATCAACGCGCCCGGCCGGTGCGCATCAGAACATTTCCCGATGTCCTCGATCAATCCTCCCAGCAATCCGAAACGTGCCGTGCTTCTCGCGAGCGGCGGCATGGACAGTTGTGTCGTGGCGGCGATCATGAACGCCGACGGATACGAGCTGAACTTCCTGCACACCAACTACGGGCAGCGCACCGAGAGGAAGGAGCTCGAATGCTTTCATGCCGTGGCCGATCACTACGCGGCCGCTCGCAGGCTCGTGGTGGACATTCGGCATCTGGCGATGATCGGCGGCTCCAGCCTGACCGACACGCATATCGACGTCACGCCGGCCGCGCTCGACGCCGGCGAGGTTCCTTCCAGCTACGTTCCGTTCCGCAACGCGAACATCATCGCGATTGCGGTGAGCTGGGCCGAGACAATCGGCGCCGGAACGATAGCGATCGGTGCCGTCGAGGAGGATTCCAGCGGCTATCCGGACTGTCGACGGGTGTTCTACGACGCCATGCAGACGACGATCGATCTCGGCACACGTCCGGATACACGGATACGGCTCCTGACGCCCGTGATAGCAATGGACAAGGGGCAGATCGTGACCGAAGGGGCACGCCTGAACGCACCGCTCGAACGGACGTGGTCCTGCTATCAATCGGAGGAAACGGCCTGCGGCGTGTGCGACAGCTGTGCCCTGCGGCTGCGAGGCTTTCAAAATGCCGGCGTGCGTGATCCGATCCCGTACGCTCAGTAGCGCGGTCTCGGCGGCTGGACATCGTGGTCCCGCCCGCCTCATGCGCCCGGCATCTTCAGTTGCGAAACGCGACACGCCGGCTGGTACTCGCAGCCTCGGCACACCTTGTTCACATCGTGTGGTGTCACGGGGAACGCGCCGCTTGCGATCCCGTCCACATATTCCGCCGCCCTCGCGAACACGCCGCCGATCATCTCCACCAGCTCCTCCACCGTGTCGGGTACGCCGCCATCGTAGCGCTCGAGCAGCAGACGTGATACGGTGAGGATCGTCTCGGCTTTGGTGCGGTAGAAGCCGACGGGATAGATGGCCGCCGCGATGTCGTCGGCCGCCAGGGTCAACATAGCCTCGGGTGTGTCGGCCAGGGCGAACAGGCGCGGCGTTGCCTGGGCGGTCGTCCTGTCCTGGGT
>CAZJYH010000266.1:2575-4966 GCA_964549365.1 uncultured Alphaproteobacteria bacterium | reverse complement strand
GTGCCGGCTTGCGCGCAGCGTAATGATCTCCTTCTTCAACTCGTTCGGCACGAACAACGACTTCGTCTCCGTCTCCACCGCGCGCGCGTTGAGCACGTAGTAGATGCCGCCTGCCGGCTTCACGTTCTCCAGCGGTACGTTGTAGTGCTCCGAGAGCATCGTCCTCACCACCTCGAGATAGATCCTCAACTGCATGCTGGTGCCGTCGCGAATCTCGGTACGGCTCGGCGGCACGCCGGTCTTGTAATCGGCAACCGCAAAGAACACCTCGTCACCGCTGCGGAAGATCTCAACGCGATCCACCTTGCCGCGAACACGCAGCCCGTGCACCTCGAGTCCCTCATCGCTCGACAGCGTCGCGTCGGACGAGCCGCCCGCACCGCGTCCGCCGAAGCTCACCTCGAAGAATCCGGGCGTCAGCTTCGACGCCTCCGAGTCCGTGCGTCGCGCATCGGAGCCGATCCACTGCTCCAGCAACCCGTCGAGCGCACCGGAGCCGAGGATGCGTTCCTTGTCGATGCGCCAATATGGGTGATCGAACACGATGCCGTCGATCTCGCGCTGCGCAAGCGCACGGGCACGTTCGAGCACCCGGCCGCTTTGCTCCTCGGTGATCGGCAACGCGTCCTCCGCGCGCAGCTCGGTGTAGAGCTCGAACAGCACCTTGTGCAGGAGGAGCCCACGTTCCAGCGGCGTCAGCGACACGTCGAATGATGCGGGGGCGTTCGCGTTGAGCACCCGGCGCGCGAAGAATTTGAACGGGCAGCGAGCGTACAGTTCCAATTGTGAGGCGGAATATTGATTGCCGCGCCGCGCTTCGAGCGCATGGCGTTCCTCGTCGTTGAGCGCGTCGGCAACCATGCCGCGGTAGGCCCGGGCACGTGAAGCATCACCGAGGGCAACGGCACTCGCCCGCTCACGCTCGATCGCGGCGGTATGCGTCAGGTGCGCCAGCATCCCCTCCGCTTCGGCGATGCGCGGTACCGGCTGCGCGCTCCACAACGCCGCGCCCGCCTCCTCGGCCAGCGACTCCAGTGTGGCGATCGGTTCGAGAAAGCGTGTCCCGATGCGCACCTCGGCGCCATGCCGCGCGCGATCGCGTAACACCCGCAATTCCTCGAGCTCGATCACGTGCCCGCGCTCCTCCGCCGTCGTGATGCGCAGGAAGGCGTCGAGGAACGACGAACGCACAAGCGCCTTGTCGCCGGAGAAACGGGGGTAGGTCAGCACCAGGCGCCGATTGAAGGCCGTGACGGCGGTGTAGAACTGGACCCGTTCGCGGCGCAACTGCCTGTCCTCCGCGCGCGGCAACGGCTTGCCGAGGAAGGTCTCCGGCACGTATGTGCTCGGAAACTCGCCGTCGACAAGACCACAGAGTATCACCGCATCGAACGTCAATCCGCCGAGACCGCTGATCGGCGTCACGAGGACGCCGTAGTCGTGCTTCTCACGCAGCGTATAGCGGGCGTTGGCCACCGCCGTGCGGATGCCGTCCAGATAGAAGTCGAGCGGCCGCCGATCTTCCTCGCCCGCCTGGTGCGCTCCTCGCGGATCGGTCCCGCCCCGGCTCTCGGCGCGATGGAGCAGGTCGTCCTCGAAGAACTCCGTCATCTCGTCGAGCACACGCATGAACGCGGCAAGAGCGCGTGTATCGCGTTCCATCTCGTCGTGCACCCGCTGCCAGTCCTGTGGGGTGCGCGAGCGGGCATCGAGCGCGGTGCGGAGTGCAAGCACGTTGCGCGGCGCGCCGACGCGAGCGGCAAGGCGCAGGAAGGCTTCACGAAATTCCGTCGGCGTCATGCGACGGTCGAACTCCCGCATCACCTCCACCAGTTTGCCGAACCCGAGCAGCGCGCGTTGCAGACTTTCCAGCTCAAGCTCCACCGAGCGGCGGTCGTCGTCGTCAGCGATCGAGGAGAGACGCGGCTCGAGGTAGACGATGCGGTCGCGGATACGGCGCTCCCAGGCGGCGCGACCCCGCCGAATGCGAAGTCTGCCGGCGATCTCGGTCAGGGCCGCCGCGTCGACGGAGAGACCGAAGTCCAGATACGGTGAGGTTACCGCGCGTATCACGTCGCGGCGATCGTATCCGTTCGCCACGATCGCCAGCGCCGACATCAGCGCCGTCACCAGGCCGTTGCGGCCGAGGGGAAAGCCCGCGGTGATCGTGGCCGGCACGCCGTGCGCGGCAAGGCTTTCGCGCAGCAGTTCAGCGTACGTATCGATCGCAAACGTGGTGATGCAGATCCGGTTGACCGGGATGCCGCCGTCGACCACCAGGCTTTTCGCGAGCGCGGCCACCCCCTGCGCCTCTTCCTCGCGGTCGAAGAAGCCGTAGGCGTCGAGCATGTGATCGAACGCGCCGTTCTCGATGCGCTCGTCGGTGCGAAA
>CAZJYH010000266.1:0-2565 GCA_964549365.1 uncultured Alphaproteobacteria bacterium | reverse complement strand
GTCACCAGCTTGTCGTGCACTTCCTCGTAGTTGCCGTACAATGGTCCGTTCTCTTTCGCGTAATCGAAGTAGATCATCACCGACAGCCCGTCCACAAGCCCGAGCTGCGTCAGCATCGCCAGCTCCGGCTGCGTGAACTCCGAGAAGCCGTTGACGAGCACCGTGTGTACGCCGGGGAATGCGCGGCGGAACGTTGCATCGCGTTGCTGAAACAGCGCCGTGTTCACATGGGCGATCTTCCCGGGGCGATCAACCCAGCGGCGGTTGAGACGGCGTAGATAGGCGGCGTAGGTGTTGTGCAGGTCGCGCAGTTTCGTTGCATCGTACCGTCGATCGTCGCGATGCGTGTTCGCGTACTCGATGTCCTTCTCGAAGTCGGAGGGCATGATGCCGTCGGCGCGAACTCCGTTGATGACGCGGGCAAGCTTCTCGACGACACCCAGCGACGGCTCGCCCCCCTGCCGCGCGAAATACTCGAGCCCGGCATCACGCGCTGCCGCCTGCATCAGCGCCAGCGAAACCTCGGGGGAGACATCGCGACGATTCGGCTGCAGCCTTCCGTAAAACTCGGTGATGAACGATGCGATTGTGTAGAGCGGCACGCGCTCCATCGGCCGTCCAACCGATGCGGCGTAGCGCCCCAACAGCGTCCGCTCCAATTCGCGGACGGCGCGCGCCGACGGAACCACGAACAGATAACGCTCCAGTTCGTCCGTTCCGGCGGCGGTAAGCGCAACCTCGCCGAAGTCGAGGGAGGAGAATTCCGGGCGAGCAGTGTTGTACAGGAGTACCGGCATCGGGAATGCGTGAATTCCCCGCACGCGCGTCGGTCATGACGAGGCCCGGGACGGGCGACCGGAACGGGCAGGTTGCCGACGAAGATACAGGAGATCGGATGATCAACGAATGCGCGGGGGTGAACGCGACGCGTCAGGATGGAGGAACGGAGCAGAAGGGGGGCGGGTACGGCGGCGGCGCAAGGGGTATCCATGCGGCGCCAACGTGGCACCATCGCGCACCGGGGGTTCAGTCCGACATATCGGAGAGCCGCATGCGAACGCGTTCGGCCTCGGTACGCTTGCCGCGTATTTCGAGCGTGTGACAGAGCAGCTCGGCGATCTCGTCATCCTCCGCCATGGCGGCGAATCCGATCCGCAGCAGCTCCTCCGCCGTCTCCGCATCTCCCTCGGCCAGGAGACCGTTTGCCACTTTCAACAGCAACGTGCGCAGCGAGCTCTCGAACTCCATGCGGATGCGCTCGAAGTAATCGTCGTAGAGTGACGGGAACGCCACCTGTCCGCGGGTCAGGTCCAGTACGGCTCGCAGGCGACGCTGCGCACGCACGAGGGAGCCCGCGCGCTGCGCCGCCCAGGCGTCGTCGAGATCCCGTTGGGCGTCGATCAGATCGACGTCCATGAGATCGAGATCGAGCGTCGGCGTATCGCTGTCGGTGTTCACAGCGTCGTGCCCCAGCAGATCGCGAAGGCGGAACACCACGCCGTTCAACGTCTTGCGCGCCTTGCTCGGGTCCTCGCTGCCGGCAACAATCGTACTGAACTCCTGATGCGAAAGCGACCCGCCGCGCATCGCTCCGGCGATCATCAATCCGAGCAGTGTGCGGAGGAGCGAGCCCCGGATCGGGATCGGTCCGCCTTGCAGCGGCAGCAACTGCATGGTCCCGATCATCGTGATGCGCTTGCGCGGGCGCGCGCGCTGCGTCGAACCGAGCAGCTCGGCCGCGCGCGCGGCTCCGATCTCGGCCTCCTCGGTGCGCCAACGCCGCAATTCCTCCTCCGGCAGGAACATCCCGTAACGTTCCAGAAACGGAGTCATGTATGCGGAGATACGCCGCTCGCGCAGCCAGTCCAGCGTCTCGCGCATCATCGCCGCGGTCACCGGTGTCAGCCGTTCCGGCACGTCGCGATATCGTTCGTCGCCGCGCAGGCGCACCACCAGGGCAAGCAGCAATCGGCGCTCCAACAGATCGAACAGCCGAAGCAACGGCGTCTGCATGGCCGCGAGAAGGGCCTCCACAAGCGTCGCGGCGTCGGGTGCCGTCCGGCCTTCGGAATCCGTCGCGGCCATCAGCTCCACCGCCCGCCGAAGCTCCGGTCGCGACATCGTTACCGCATCGGGGCGAGTGTCGGGCCGTGCCGGTTCCTCGAACGCAAGAAGCCACCGCGCCTCCTCGCGCAGGTACTGTGCGTTGTGCGCGTAGCGTTCGAACCGGGCGGCCAGCCAGCTCGATGCGCCGCGAAAGAGGGCCGCTTCGATGATGCCGAGGTGTGCGAACACCTCGAAGTGCGGCACCGTCTCGCGTACGGTGCCCCCCAGCGCGATGATCTTCGACTCCACGGTGTCGAGATCGGCTCCGAGCGCCGCCAGTGCGCACTGCCGGGTCAGTGCCCCGATGTAGTAGTTGCTGGTGAGCCCGAGGCGTCGCGCCATCGGCGTCGCGTGTTCGGCACACTGCAGACATGCGTCGAGGGCGCCGGTGGTATACAGGAACGTCACATCACACATGGCGCAGCATGCTGCCCTGACCCAGTATCCATCGCCTGCCCG
>CAZJYH010000265.1:5339-6922 GCA_964549365.1 uncultured Alphaproteobacteria bacterium | reverse complement strand
GGCGCGACCACCGGCCATCCATGCAAACTGAGACACTACCGGCGAGCGCCGCCGTTGGCAAACCTCGCGCCGGTCTCGTATCATCGCGTGCCGCGCCGCATTGTTCGTCGGAAGAACGGCGGTGCGGTATTCCTCCGACATAGCCGGGCTCATGAAGCAGATTCGTCCGCTGTACATCGTCCTCGTCGGCGCCGTGGTGCTGATCGCCGGCATCCTCTATGAGATCGTGTTCGTCGGCATCCCGTACCAGGATCCGACGCCCGATCTCGCCGCCCCCTATGCCCATCAATCTGCCGTTGCGTACGGGGTCCGTATTGCGGGGGTGCTCCTCTTCTCGCTCGGCGTCGCGCTGGCGATCCTCCGCCGGGTGTCCGGTCGCCGGGGCGCGGCATGAGGCGCAGCCGAGGATCGCCGCCGATGTTGTCGCCGCCGTCGTGCACATGAGGCGAGAGCCCGCGTGATACCGTTCGTCATTGGTTGATCCGGTCGCCGTCTCGTATCATCGCGGGAATCGTTCGAGCCGGGCGGCCGACGTTACGCGATGCTTGCGACCGTCGATGCGCCGAACACACGCGCGCCGTTCGACCCGGGACATCCGACGCAGGACTCTGAATGACACGTCGACCCGTACGCATCGCGCACATCACCGACATGCATCTGCTCGGCGATCCGACCGGGAGAATCCTCGGAGCCGATCCGTTCGCCGGGCTCGATCGTGTGCTGGCCCTGATCGCCCGCGAGGATCCGCGACCCGACATCGTGGTCGCCTCCGGGGATCTCTCGGATGACGGCTCGGCCGAGTCGTACCGAAGCCTTCGCGCGGCGCTGGTCGAGCTTGGCATTCCGGTCTACTGCGTTCCGGGGAACCACGATCTTCCCGAGTCGATGCGCGAGCATCTCATCGGCGATCCGATTCACGCCACCCCGAGCGTCGCGATCGGCGCATGGCGCATCGTGCTTCTGAACTCGCGGGTGCCGGGAGAGGGGCATGGCAGGCTCGACGCCGCGGAGCTGGAGACGCTGCGCGGCGCGCTTCAGGATGCAGCCGAGCCACACAGCCTGCTCTGCCTGCATCATCCGTTGCTGAACCTCTGCTCGATGCCGATCTGCCGGTTGGAGAACGCGGCCGAGGTGCTGGAACTGGTCGAGAGCCGGCCGAGTCTGCGCGGTGTGATCGCCGGGCACGTGCATCTCGCGCACGACGAGCGGCGCGGCGGAGTCCGCCACATGGTGACTCCCTCGACCGTGGTGCAGGGGGAGCACCCGAGCGGCCCGGATATTCCCGAGCCGCACAACTTCGCGAAGGTGCACCGGCTCGACACGTCGCGCCGAGGCTTTCGTCGGATCGATCTGCACGCCGACGGCACGATCGAAACCGAGGTGGTGTGGGACGCCGATTGAGCCGCACTCAGCGGGGCTGAGCGCGACGGCGCCGGCCGCGCATCCGAACACCTGAATCAACCGCTATCGACATGACCATCGTCTGCCCGGACTGTGATTCGCAACTGCTAGAACGTCGTGACGGGTACGCCTATCTGCTCCGATGCCCAACGTGCAACTGGGAGACCGCGACGGCCTACCAG
>CAZJYH010000265.1:2474-5329 GCA_964549365.1 uncultured Alphaproteobacteria bacterium | reverse complement strand
GTTCGGGCGCGATCAGGTCACGTACACGATCGTCGTGACCTCACTCGGTGAGGACCATGAGCGGAACCTGCTCTCGCTGAACCGCCGGTTCATGCACGGCCTGGCGCGCACGCGTGAGCTGTTCGCCTCCGGTGAGGTACGCCTGGCAAGCGGTCGCGCCTGGGAGATCCAGCCGCAGGCGTTGGGTCTGCGCGGGGAGGGGATCGGGTTTCGGATCGACCCGGAGTTCCCGTACGATCTCGACGACCCCGAGCTTGCACCGGGCTTCTCGTGCGACTGGCGTCCGGCGACAGGCGATTGGTTGCCTCGTGGGGAGGCCTGAGCGGCGGTCTGCGTTCGGACGCACGAAACGCGTGCGCGCGACGTAACGTTGAAGCGGTTGACCCTGCGCGGCCCGAGGCCGGCACAATCCATTCGATTCCGACCGATCATGCACAGCGCCGACACAGAGACACGGATACGCTTCGCCACGATCGACGAGGCCGGACGCGTTGCCGCCACGCTGCATCGAGCGTTCGCTGCGTTCGAGCCCCTCTACACGCCGGGCGGGTTCGCCGCCACCACCCCGGCGGCCGAGGCGATTACGGCCCGATGGGGCGAGGGGCCGGTCTGGGTGGCGGTGCACGGCGGGGAGATCGTCGGCACGGTGGCTGCCCGCCCGCACGATCGCTCGCTGTACGTGCGCAGCATGGCGCTGCTGCCGGAGTTCCGCGGCCGCCGGATCGGCCTGGCGCTGCTGTCGGCGCTGGAGGCGTATGCGATCGAAGGGGGATACGAGCGGCTCTTCCTCACGACGACGCCGTTTCTCCACGACGCGATCCGCCTGTACGAACGGTTCGGGTTCCTTCGCGCCGCGGCAGGGCCCACCAGCCTGCACGGAACGCCGTTGTTCACGATGGAGAAGATGTTGACGACGGCACAGGCCGAGTGAGCAGTGAGCTTCGGATGCGTGAGCAGTGCCTCCTTCCCGTAGACTAAATCAACCACAAGCGAATGCACGAATCACTATGACGATCATCGAAACCGAACGCCTCGTGCTGCGCCGTCTGACGCTCGACGACCTCGACGACATGGCCGCGTTGTACGCCGATCCCGAGGTGATGCGATTCTTCGACGGACCCCGCACGCGCGAGCGGGCGCGTGAGGTGATCGAGAAAAGCATTCGTCTCTACGAGAGCGTGGGGTATTACTTCTGGGCCACGATCCACAAGGCCGAGGGCCGCTTCATCGGGCGGTGCGGTCTGCTGCCGCAGGTTATCGATGGGGTAGCGGAGTGTGAGGTGGCGTACATGATCGCGCACGCCTACTGGGGGCAGGGGCTTGCAACCGAGGCGGCGCGCGCGATCAAGGAGTACGGGTTCGCGACGTACGATTTCCCGCGCCTTATCTCGGTGATCGCTCCGGGGAATCACGCCTCGGTGCGCGTGGCAGAGAAGAACGGGATGCGGTATGTGACCGACGCCGAGGTGGATGGATATCGCGACATGATTTATGCGGTGGAGCGTATTCCGTTGCCGTCGTAACTTCGCCGGCGTCCGATTGTTCGAGATGTGATCGGCTGCGAGCGCTCGACGGTCCATGCTCGTCTGAAACGGTGCGGGAAACCGATCCTGTTGCTCGAAAACATTTCTGGGGGATCTCATGCTCGGTCCGGAAACCATCTACAACCTGGTCGACCAATCGGTGATCAAGAATTACGGAGGTCGTGTTGTCCACCAGGACTTCGAGTTCAAGAAGCTGTTGGTTCCGGTGATCGTGAAGCAGGAAGAGTGGAAGGTGACCAATCTTCCGTTTATGCTGTATACCGACAATGTGAGCGCGTGCCACGTGATCTGTGCCTACGCCGTCGACAAGAGTAAGAACGTCTGGATGGGGATGCTGCACAGCGCATACGATTTTGCCGTCCTATGGAAGGAGATGAACCAGAAGCTCAAGGAGAGTGGGTGCGAAAAAATAACGGAGGTGCATGTGCTCGGCGGGGACGAGGATTCGACGAAATTGTACCTGGAGAAGATCAAGGGCGTTTTGATCGACGAGAACGTCCTCACGATCTGCTCCGGCATTACCAAGGCGGACAACTCGTACAAGATGAAGGTTCGGATGACGGTGGACGATATCGCATTCGAGTTCTACGATAAATGAGGCCGCCTTCCCGACGTTGGGAATCGGATCTGCAACCTTGGTTCTCCGGCGGCCTCCGTCATCTCATCAACGCGAACAACACATGCCGAATCCCGAATCCCTGATCGCCGTGCTGGAGGAAGCGCGCGCGCTGCTCGACAGTGAGGCGAACGAGTTCGCGTGGTCGTTCTGGGAGGACCGCGCCGATGCGGTCCGCGAAATCGACGCCGTGATCGCCGACGTGCGCGACGGCATACTCGACGAGCTGCGCCTGCGAATGTATTTCGCACCGACCGGACCGATCCAGGAGGTGAGCATCAGCAGCGGCTGGGGGCAGGTCTTCGTCGAGCTTGCCGATCGATTCGATGCGGTGCTGGCCGATGCGGTGGCCGACGCAACCTGTGCCTGCCGCGTTCGCCCGCTCACCGGCGTAGCGCCCTCTCGCGAGCTGGGGATGGATGCCGACTTCGGTGAGGTCTCGATTCTCGTCTGCCCGGCCTGCGGACAACGGTGGCTGCGCTACTACTACGTTGTCGAGGCCTTCTCTCGTTCCGGGCGTTGGTATCTTGGCGCCGTATCTGACGACCACATGGCCGGGCTCGATGCCGCGAACGCTCGCCGGACTCTCGAACGGCTCCCCTGGTACTACTACGGCGGGAGTTATTTCGACGGTGCGACCGGCAAAACTTCCGGGCAGATTCGATTGGGATGAGGTGTCATGACGGGATTGTCGA
>CAZJYH010000265.1:873-2464 GCA_964549365.1 uncultured Alphaproteobacteria bacterium | reverse complement strand
CGATGGAATCCGATACACGACGCCGAGCTCGAGGCTGCGGCAGAATTGCCGGTGAGGATTGTGCCGGACGATCTTGATGTTTGTGCATGTCCATGAATGCGTACGACATCCTACTCCATGTTCACCACGTCGGGAGCCTTCTGAAAGGGAGCGTCATCGCGCGCGATGCGGTGACCTTCTCTCATGGGATGCCCGGCGGATACATCCATCTCGAAACTTCATCGCGGTACCCGGTGCTGCTTCCGTATGCGTATCTGGTGGACCAACCGTCGGAGTTCACGCTGAGCAATATTCCGGAGGTGGGAGCACAAATCGAGGTCGTGGTGTTCAATTGCGTTGAGGGCAGGCTCTGCGTGAGCGCGAGGCCGTGTGATCTTGCCGAGGCTACGATCGAGGAATGGAAACGGTTCTACCGCTACATCGGCACATTGGAGATGGGCTCGCCGATCACCGGCACTGTGCAGCGCGCGGTTCCTTTCGGATTGTTCGTGGATATCGGCGGGCCGTATCTCGGCCTGGTCGACATCGGATTCACTCGCTTCTATGGTGGGTCTCGTTTACCGCGGGAATATTCCGAGTGGCCGAAGGAAGGCGATTCGATTGTCTGTAAACCGGCCTATATCAGTTTTCACAATAAGCAGATTGGGCTTGCATGGCTGCCCGAGAGCATGGCCGAGGGCTGAAATACACGATTGACACCATGACGACCACGATTCAATTGCGTGACGTTCAGCAATCCGATCTCGCGATCTTCTACGAACAGCAGGCGGACGCCGAGACGGTGCGCATGGGCGCGTTCCCTTCGCGCAACCTCGATGACTTCATGGCGCATTGGGAGAAGATCCTCGCGGACGATTCGAACATCATCCAGAGCATTCTCTTCAACGGTGAGGTGGTGGGGCATGTCGTGAACTTCGTGTTGCACGGCCGGTCGGTGGTGGGGTATTGCATCGCTCGGGAACACTGGGGGAAGGGGATCGCGACGCAGGCCCTGACGACCCTTCTCGAACGCATTCCGACACGGCCGTTGCACGCGCACGTCGCCAAGCACAATACCGGGTCGATCCGCGTGCTCGAGAAATGCGGGTTCACAATCTGCGGCGAAGGGCTCATCCCCACACCGCCGGGCGCGGAGCCGATCGAGGAATGGGTGATGGAGTTGTCGTAGCCGTGGGTCAGGTCCGCGGCTTTTATTGCGGGGCGGAATTGCTTCTGGGAAAATCGGATATTCAAAGGCTTGAACCATGATGTCGAATCGGCCCCCACCGCACTCCTGTATTCGTCTTCAAGAGGTTGCCGTGTCGGTCCACTGATCGTCTTCGAGTCGAACCGGGGCATCGGCATAACAACATCGGCGTTGCGCGCCGGCGACGCGACCGTGATCGTCCGTGTCCAATATGCCGGGTATGGATCCTCTTACATCGGGTCGGCGCGCTTCCGCGTCGGACCACGATGATCCCACACCCCGCGCCACGAGCGATGGCGCTCACTCCGAGGCGTCTCGTACGCCCCCCCAGCGCGGACCCACTTCAATCACCGGACCCGTAGGAGGAGCCATCATGATTTCCCGCATCCTTACCATTCGTCCCGC
>CAZJYH010000265.1:0-846 GCA_964549365.1 uncultured Alphaproteobacteria bacterium | reverse complement strand
TGCCGTTACCGTGATGTTCGCCGTCGATGCGCGCACAGCGGTCGCCCAGTGCTGCAACGTGAACATCCGCAACTCGACCGACTGCCGGTTCGAGGCCTGCCTGAATTTCGGCGATGCTCGCCGCTGCGTTGTCATCCATCCCGGCGGCAACAACTTCGACGTCCCCGAATGCCCGGACTATCGCCTCACCGTGACCGATGTGTGCGGCACGGTCCATGCCTTCCCGATGGTCCCCGGAACGTCGATCAACGTTCTGACCTCGCGCGGCTGTTGTCTGCGCATCTATCTTGCCAGCGATTGTTGCTGGGAGGTGACCCCGGCCGCCGATTGCTCTCCGTGCAATGGTTGAGATCGGTTGTATCGGAAGATCGAGCACGGTCTGACGTCGTGCAGGCGTTGTATCACCACGTCGGTGCCTGCAAATCGTACGCATGCCTGCAATGCGAAGCACCGTCTCTCGGTGGTCATCGGCGACTGCATCAACGTATTGCCGGGCAGCGGATGCTGCGTTCGCATCTGCAAGGTTTCGGACAGCGGTTCGGACTTCACGCTCACGGGTTGTTCGTGCCAATGATGCGGCAATAATTTCGGTGGCATCATCGAATCCTGCGGAGCGGTCGACAGAACGACCGCTCCGTTCTGTTTGCGAATTCGCGTCGGCGGATGTTCGCGTCGCGGCGTCCGGAGGCGCGCAATTCCAGCTCCGGAGTCTCACGGCATGATATTCGGCGGTGGCTTGTTTCCTGTCCCCGTGAAGTCTATGTTCCCGCCTGTGTGCTCATCACGTATTCATTCGTTCCAATCATGAAGATATCCATCACTCTTTCCTGCCTTGCGGCATTGGCC
>CAZJYH010000264.1:0-6947 GCA_964549365.1 uncultured Alphaproteobacteria bacterium | reverse complement strand
GCCGCCGCGCATCAACACCATCATCAGCACGATCGACACACCGGGAATGCTGTACGCGAGCGTGGTGGTGCCGATGATCACCGCCGCGCAGGCGCCGGAGAAGAACGCCTGCGGGCGGGGCACCGGGATCGAAATGCCCAGCACGGTGCGATGCTCCACGTGCCGCCACCATCCGAACAACGTCACACCGAGATAGGTACAGACGAACGTGGCCAGCACCGAGGCGGGAAGCAGAAAGAAGCCGGACGCCTTCGGGATGCCGGGGAGCAGACCGTCGGTGGAGGTCTTCACCAGGAACGCGTACGGCATGTAGCTGAGGAAGTATCCCATCCCCAGCATCGCCAGCGTGTCCCCCTTGAACAATCGCCGCACCGCCCGCACGGGGCGGATCTCCTTCAGATCTATGCTCATGGCTTATAAAAAGACGAGTCGTAGGATTGGCCGAGGATCGCCTTGCCGATCATGGCCAGATTATGGTCGTCGTTGTCGTGACGGACATAGAACGAGAGGTCGCGGTAGATGCGCTCCAGCGCGCCGGGCCGGTTCAACGACCGCGCGCCGCACGTGCGGATGCAGAGCTTCACGGTCTCCTCGGCCAGATGCTCCATCACGTGGCGCGCCCGGCTGCCGGCAAGCTGCGCCCCCTGCGGGTCGGATCGCCACATCGCCGCCACGTGCCGCAGCCACAGGTGCCCGGTCTCCACGTTGATCGCCATCGTGCCGATGTGCTGCTGCACGTACGGATCGGCCTCCTTCTTCTGCGCCGCCACGTACTCCAGCGCGAACTCGTAGGCGGCCTCCGCGGCGCCGAGGAACGATGAGGCGTAGTGCGGAATGAAGCGCGTCTGCCACCCCGCCAGCAGGTACTCGCCCGGCGGCCCGATCAGGTTCTCGTCCGGGATGAACGTGCCGTCGAAGCGCACCAGATGGCTCACCGTCGCGCGCATGCCGATCGGATCCCACCAGGAACCGTCGTAGGAGATCGTGGGGTCGTCGGTGAGCTTGCAGGCCAGCAGCAGCAGGGTCTCCGGGGAGTCCGTGCCGTGGCGCGCGCCGCCGGGTCCGGCGGTGTTGACCAGGAGGATCGCCCACGTACCGCCCCCCGCGCTCGTGCAGAACGCCTTCGTGCCGTCGATGCGATAGCCCCCCTCCACCTTCGTGACCGTGGTGCCGAACTTCGCCTTCTCCCCCGGCGCCCGCGACTGCGGCTCGCCGCTCCACGCCACCCACAGCTCGCCGCGCTCCACCACGCCGCCGAACCAACGGGCCTTCTGCGCGTCGTCGGCGAGCGCATCGAGGATCACCAGCGAGTTGGCGTGCCCCTCCCAGCAGCGCGCCAGCGAGAGATCCACCTTCGCCAGCTCCTTCGTCATCATCCAGAGCGTGTACGAGTCGCCGCACTGCGGCCCCAGGCCCAGCCCACCATAGGCTCGCGGCACGGTCGGCCCGATCAGCCCGGCCTCGAAGAGATCCGCGAAATCTTCCGCGGGGAATTCGGCCCGCTCATCGTAGCCGCGCGCGCGCTGCGCGAATCGTTCGCGTGCCAGCGCCCGCACGCGTGCCGGCAGATCGTCGCGTCCCGAAGCCGTCTCCATGATCGCCTCGGAGGTACCGTTATGCTTCATTGTAGTAGTACTCGCGTGAGAAGTAGTCGGAGCGCCCGCTCCCGTCGGTGAATCGATTGTAGGCCGCGATGACGATCAGTCCGCCGTTGATGTTCCCGGCGAGCGTTGACTCCATGAACCCGAAGTCGTAGCGGACCAGGAAGGCGGCCATCGCCGCCCCGTCGGCGGTGTATGCATGGGGACGGATCTCCTCCTCCCCCCAGTCGAACGGGGCATCGAGGCCGGTGGCATGGATTATCACCGACTCGCCGCGCAACGCGATCGTGAAGCCGGTGATTCCCTGCGTGTTGGGGTTGCTGTTTCGCCAACTCCCGAGGAACGGGGTCGGATCGATCGACTGCTTCGAGTGTTCGCCGGCAACGATGTCGCCCCGACGAGAATACCGTTGATCGCTCATGTCTGCATTGTCCGTCTGTTGCATGATGCCGCCGTAGGCGCGCGGCTCATTTGTGGAAGAACTCCCGCGAGTAATACGCGGCGCGGCCGCTGCCGTCGGTGAACGTCGTGTAGGTCTGGATCACGAGGATCCCCTTCGCATGATTGATCGCCAGGAGCACCTCGGCGCCGTCGAGTGCATAGCGCGCGTGCAGCCCCGAGATCTCCATCGAAGCCGGCGCAACGAAGGCGGCGCACGGGGCCTCTCCCCAGTCGATCATCCCGTCGGCCCCGGCGCCGAAGACGCGGAGACGCAGCCCCGTTTCGTCGGCCCACAGGTCGAACGCGGCGATATGGTCGGTGGCCTCGGTGCAGTTGCGCCAGTGCCCGACGATCGGCGCCGTATCGCCGCCGGCGGCAACCGGCACGCGGGCATCGGCGCGCATCAGAATTACTCTGCTCATGGTCTGTCGAGTTCGATTGATTGAAGCATGCCGATCATCGTTCCGGAAGCGTCATCGTTCCGGACGCATGATGGTGCGGGCATGCCGTTGTTCCGGGCACACCGGAGCGTCACGCGGCAAACACGGCCTGAAGCGGAACGCCCAGATCCGGCTCGTGGCCGAGAATCTCGTTCATCACATGCGAGGGCATCGCGGTGCCGGTCAGCATCCGATACTGCTCGTATACCTGCGCGCGCAGCACCTCGCAGCCGTCCACCGCCGTCGCACCCAGGCCCTGCGCCGCGCTCACCAGCGATGTCGGCGCGGTGCCGTACACCAGGTCGATCACCACCGACGCAACCTTCGCGCCGCGCAGCCCGAACGGCTGCTCCCCCGCCCGACGCCCGACGGGCGTGGCGTTCACCACGATGTCGAAACGCGCGAGATCCACGTCCGCAAGCGGCACAAACGGCACGCCGATCAGATCCGACGCGAATCGCGCGCGCTGCTCGCCGCGGTTCATCAACAGGACGTCGGCACCGGCCGCCACCAGCGAGGCGGCCACCGCACGCCCCGCGCCGCCGCAGCCCACCACCAGCGCCCGGCGCGATGCCGGATCCACGCCGCGCCGCCGTAACGGCATCAGCACGCCCGCCGGGTCGGTGGTGTCGGCATGCCAGCCGTCGGGGCCGCGCGAGATGTTGTTGGCCGAGCGGCACGCCCGCGCTACCGGCGAGGCCCGGCGCGCCAGCGACAACGCCGCCTCCTTGTGCGGCGCCGCAACCGTGGCCCCGCCGAACCGCAGCCCCAGCTCGCACAACCCCTCGCCGCACTCCATCGCCTGCATGAAGCCTTCGAGCGACTCGGCGTGAAAGCTGAAATAGAGGGCCGGACGTCCGGCGGCCCGGTACGCCGCGTTGTGCAGGCGCGGTGAGAGCGAGCGCGCCACCGCCGTGCCGACGATGCCGAAGATCTCCCGCGCATCCGGCAGCGCGGGCAAACCGTAATCCGCCACCAACGCGTCGATGCCGATTCCCTCCTCGTCCGGATGCTCCCCCGCGTTGCCGTAGACAACCGGCGCGCCGTAGCGCGGAGCGAGCACGCGCGTCCACGCCCCGGCCGGGCCGGAGGCGAAGGCTATCACATCCCCCCTGTTCGCACGGCGCGCGAACAGCAGCGGAGCGAGCGCTTCGGCGGCGTCGGCGGCATGCGGCACAAGCTTGTAGTACGCGGCGGGAACGTGGCGGTATCGGTCGAATCGGCGGGCGAGTGCGTCGGCGCTTTCGGCGGGTCCATGCCATGCAATCAGGCGCCGCTCCGGCGGGATCAGATCGAGCAGCTCCGGCGTCAGATCGCGCTCGGCCTCCAGCTCCACCAGCGCGAATCGCTCGGCGGCGG
This sequence comes from uncultured Alphaproteobacteria bacterium, assembly GCA_964549365.1. Lineage (GTDB taxonomy): Bacteria > Bacteroidota > Ignavibacteria > OLB7 > OLB7 > JAFDZV01. The sequence goes on along the minus strand of CAZJYH010000264.1, from coordinate 3,106 downwards.
AGGCGAGGCGCACGGTGCGCGCGGCGGCGTCACCGTCGAAGCGCCCTCCCTCGGCACGACTGCGAAGGGCGTAGATCGCCGGGACTCCGAATCGCTCAGCGGCCGAGGACGCGTCGGCACAGTCGGCGCGCACCTCCAGCCAATCGGCGGCATCGAGCCACGGCGTTCCCGGTCCGGGCGCTCCGAGCGCCGGTGTTCCGGGTTCCGGCCACCGAGCGCTTGCGATGGATGCGATAAGCGCAACGTTCTTCACGAATCACCCGTCGTTTAAGTGAAGCCATACAACCCGGACGTCGCCGCAACGAGAGCGCGCGGACGCCATGCCGACCCAACCATCCCTACGCACCGTGCGTCGTTCCCTCAGCGAGAGAACGGCTACGGGCGCAGCACCGCAAGCCGTCGATGAACCAGATCCACGGAAGCCACCTGAATGCCGGTGCATGCGACGCGCCGATTCGGGCCGAACGTCACCGGCGGCATCACCCCCGTGTCGAATTCGTACAGGCTCTCCAATGTCGCAACCAGACGCTCTCGCGTCAGATCGCGGCCACATCGGATGAGCGCCTCCACCAGCAACCGCGCCCCGGCGTACGCCGCGCGCTGGTTGCGGTCGAACGTATCGGTCAGGCCGTACGTGCGCCGCAATATCTCGTACGGCGAGGCCCCGGCACGGCTCATGGTGTCGAACGCCGGGAAGGAGAGGTAGACCCGGCCGTCGAGCTCGCTCGGGATCGTGTACGGATCGATCGCCGCCAGCGCCGAGGGCATCATCACGCGCGGACGCCACGCGCGCGCGGCCACCGTCCGCAGAAACAACGGCAGGTGCTCGGCAGGCCCGAGAAACAGCACCGTCGCGATCTTCTCATCGGCCAACATGTTCACGGTTCGCACGATGTCCGCGGGGTCGGCAACGGTGGCCTCCACAACCGCGCCGCTCGTGGCACCGGCAAGCTCGCCGGAGAAGGAGCGGGCGAGCATGGTCTGCAACGGCCCGCCGCCGCGCACGACGGCGGTGCCCCCGGAACCCTCCGCCGCCGATATGGCCGGAACGGCGCGCGCAAGCTCCTCGCACTCGCGGGCCAGCCCGGGGAAGAGGTAGAAGGCGTAGCGGTTCCTGTCGAAACGGGACTCCGGTGCGGTGGCAAGCAATCCCACCGCCGGGATACGCGCCGCGTTCGCCATCCGGCCAAGCGTGTCCTCGTCACCGAACGAGAGCCCTCCCACCAGCGCGAAACTACCGGAGAATCCGTCCGATGCAAGCACGTCGCTCGAGAGCAGTCCGGGGACCACCCGGCGCCCGTAGATGCCGCCGCGCTCGTTCACCGAACGAAAGTACGCAACCACCACCGCCTCGAGCGCCCGATCGAGAGCCGAGCCTCCGGCCGCGTACAACAGCCCCACGTTGATCGTGGTGTCGGTGAGACCGGCATCGTGATCGCGCCCAAGCACCTTGATGTAGGCGATCAGCGCGTTCATGTCGTCGGCCGCCATAGCGAATCGCGGCATCGCCGCGCCCAGTCGCTTCCCCCCGGGATCGAGCCCCATCGTGACGGCACGGCGCAACGACTTCTCGGTGTAGACGGGCCGCCGCCGTTCCCCTCCGGAGACCTCGCGCGCCAGCGCGTCCCATGTGATGTTCGATGGTGTGACGCCCCCTTCCGGTCGACCGCGACCGTCGGCGCCGTGGCAGCTTGCGCACGGCAACACCGAGGCCTGCACCCGCGCGCCCGACACGTCGGCGGTGATCGCCGTCGACGAGCCTCCCACGCCCTGGTGATAGATCCTCCGGCCGCGCTCCTCCAGAGCCGACAGCCCGGTCTGCGCGCGCGCGAGCGTTCCGGCAAGGCAGAACAGAACGATCGCCGCCGCGACGAGACGGCGTGATCGATTCGGGCAACGCGCGCGCACGGCCATGCTGTGCATCATCGGCATCACCCGTTGTCGCGCACGACGCCGTCGAACGCTTTGATGATCTCGTCAGGGGTGGCAAGCCCGTTCACCTTCTTCCAGAGGCGCGTTCGCAGGTTCCCCATCACCAGGATCGTCTTGTGCTGCTCGCGCACGGCAACGTACTGGCCGAGCTTCGTGAGCGCCAGCCGAACGTTCTCCGGCGAGCCCGACAGGAAGTGCCATCCGGGTCCGGCATGGAATCGATCGGCGTACGCCTTCAGCTTCTCGGGCGTGTCGTTCTCGGGGTCCACCGTGATCGAGATGAACACCACGTCCCTGCCGAGCCGGTCGCCCACGTGTGCCTGCAGCTCCTCCATCTTCGCGTTCATCACCGGGCACGTTCCGGTGCACTCGATGAAGAAGGGATTGATCACCACCACCTTCCCCTTCATCAGATCGGAGTAGAGCCGAACGCGCTTCCCGAACTGATCGTGCAGCTCCACATCGGTGAAGTAGTGCAGATCGCGGTCCGCCGTGTCGGTGAACACGTTGAACCCGACCGCCGCAACGGCCGCCGCCGGCGACGCATCCATCCGGTCGAACGCCGCGCGGGTCTTCAGGTTCCTGCGCACGAGCGCGGCAAGCTTCTCGGCCGGGGCCAGTCCGTTGGCACGCACCCAGCCCTTCGCTCCGTCGCGGCCGATCAGGATCGTGGGCGTGTGGGTCTCCTTCACCGGCGTGAACACCTTCAGGCCGCGCAGCAACTCCTCCACCTCCTGCTTGCCGCCGGTCAGAAGCGTCCAACCGCTCCCGGCATCGAACTTGCTCCGCCAGGCGCGCAGGCGTTCCGGCGTGTCGGTAAGGGGGTCGATGCTGACGGAGATCATCGCCACATCACCGCCGACGCGCGCCCCCAGCAGACCCTTCAGGCGCGCGAAGTTCGCCCCCATCGGCGGGCAGATCGTGGCGCATGTGGTGAAGATGAAGTTGATCGCCACCACCTTCCCGTGGATCAGGTCACGGAACCGCACGCGCGCGCCGTCCTGGTTCACCAGCGTCACATCCGGCACGGTCATCCCGCCGATGTCGAAGACGCCGTCGGTCCCCGCCCCCTTCGCGCTCGCCCCCTTCGCGCTCGCTCCCGTCGCGCCGGCTCCCCGGGCGCTCCCCCCCGTCGTGCCCGCGCCCGTCGCTCCGGCCTCGGTCGGCGCGCAGC